>CANSTR010000033.1 GCA_947649935.1 uncultured Clostridia bacterium | reverse complement strand
TATGTGTCTATTTTTTTATGTTATTTTTGTTGCTTTATTTTTTTGAACTGAGGTTATTTTTATTTTCGTCCAACATAACTATCCAACACTGCAATTTTGTATTATAATCAAAAGTAGTTTATAAATTTATATGTGAAAATAGGAGTAAAAATGATAAGTAGAAAATTTAATGGAAAATCAAACATACTAGGAGAAACTCTAAGAAATTTAAGAAAATCAAAAAAATGGTCACAAGCAGATTTATCAAATAAGTTGATGCTTTTAGGCATTGATATTAATTCTGATGGTATTTATAAAATAGAAAAAGGAAAAAGAATTATTAAGGATTTCGAATTGTCTGCCATTTCCATGGTTTTAGGCGTTTCAGAAACAGAATTATTAACCGATTTTAGAAATGAGTTGAAAGACGTTATTTAATATTACATCAACTCAATTTTTAATGCCAAAATCGAAAATAAAATACATAAAAAGTCTGCTATCAAACCAATCACAAGCACTGGTTTGATATTTTTTTGTCCCAATTTTGCACCATACAGAGCAACGACATAAATGGTTGTTTCTGTTGACCCCATAATGCACGAAGTAAGCAATCCAATGTTTGTATCAACGCCACAATTTTTCATAATTTCTGTTCCCATGGCAGTCGCCGTGCTTCCTGAAATTGGCCTAAGAAAAATCAATGGCAATATTTCTTTATAAAGAAGGAAATTTTTTAAAATAAGCGCCAATTTTTCCACCAAAAAATCGATGATTCCAGACGCTTTGAGCATGCCCACCGCGACAAATAATCCAAGCCATGTTGGAAATAATTGAATCACTAATTTTTCCCCTTCCACTACTCCTTTCATAAAAATTTCAAACACATTTTTCTTCTCAATCATTCCATAAATTACGATAAATCCAACCAAAAATAAAATAGCAGAAGTGCCAAAAAATTGAACAAATTTCATCTATTTTCTCCTTAATTTTAAATAAATTTTTGTCAAAAAAATAATCGAAATAAAAGTTAAAATACTGGAAAACCAAACTGCTATGATAACACCACTTGGGTTCTGAGAATTCAAACTATTTCGAATGGAAATCACATTTGTTGGAATGATTTGAAGCGATGCTGTATTGATTGCAATAAACAAAATCGTTTCGTCTGACAATTTATCTCTGCTGCTATTTTCCTTTTCTAATTCTTCAACTGCTCTCAAACCAGCTGGTGTCGCTGCATTTCCAATTCCTAACATATTGGTCACCATATTGACTGTAACATGTTCATAAGCTGTACTTCCTTGCTCTAAATTTTTGAAAATTCTTTTATTTAATGGTACAATGATTTTCTTTAATTTTTCTTGCAAACTTGTTTCAGAAATTATTTTAATCATTCCACACCAAAAGCACATACTTCCAAACAAATTTATCACCATTTGCGTTGTATCATTTATCGAAGAAAATAAGCTTTGATTCAACGCATCTAAATTACCATTTATCAATGAAAAAATAATTGAAATTATGATAAAAAAACACCAAATTTTATTCATCATTTTTTTCACCTCAATTCATTATATAAAAGCAAAAAAATTTTATGATTTTTTTAGCAAAAATCTCTTTACATTTCCAAAATTTTGTCTTATAATGGTGATAGAATTTTTATTATATGAGGAGGTATTATTATGACATTAAAAGAAAAATTAGATGCACGTGTTTTGAAATTACAAGAAAAGCAAATGATTGAAGGAGCAAAAAATTTTTGGGTTGAACTAAAAAATCTTTTCTTAAATGCATCCACCGATTTGCTAGCAGAAAATGAAGGATATACCGTTGAAGTAATCATCAAAAAAGATAGTAATGGACAAGTTTTATATCAATTACCTTCTGATGAAAATTACTACGAATTTAAAACAAAATGCTCTGCTCAATCTGTCAAATTTGCTGCTGATAATTTTGCAAAAACCGAAGGAATTACGGTTAAATTTGAGAAAAAAAATTATTACTCTTTTAAATTCACTTATAAATTATAATCAAAAATAGGGACTGAAATATTGTTTTTTACAGTCCCTATTTTTCTAGAAAATATTGATAAATTTCATTTTTATTGACGTTTCTATCTTTTGCAATTTTTTTGATAATTTCTTTTTTCGATAATCCTTGTTTTTCATAAAAATCATACTGTTCATCCAACGTCATCTCATTAAAATGTTCCAACTCTACTTCTTTTTTCGATTGATTACTTCCCTCCAAAATAATCACAAATTCGCCTTTAATTTCTTGTAAATTTGCTAAAATTTCTGACAAATTTCCGCGCAAAAATTCTTCATGAATTTTCGTCAATTCGCGCGCTAAAACAACTTTTCTATCGCCCAAAATTTCCAACATTGCAGACAACGTTGCTTTCAATTTATGTGGTGCTTCATAAAAAATCAGCGTTCTCGTATCGTATTTAATTTCTTCTAACTTTTCTATTTTTTCCTTTTTTGCCGTCGATAAAAATCCGATAAACTCAAACTCTTTCGTACTCATGCCAGAAGCAATCAAGCCATTAATCATCGCACATGCACCTGGAATCGGCACCACTTCTATGCCTTCTTCAATCGCAATTTTAACAATTTGCTCGCCAGGATCCGAAATTCCAGGCGTCCCAGCATCTGAAACAAGCGCAATATTTTTTCCAAGCTTTAACTTTTCCACAAGTTCTGCACTTCTTGTGGCTTCTATTTGTTTATAATAACTAATCAACGGCTTTGAAATCTCGAAATGGTTTAGCAACCCTAACGTGTGCCTCGTGTCTTCCGCAGCAATGATATCCACTTCTTTCAAAACTCTCAAAGCCCTCAACGTCATATCTTCCAAATTTCCAATCGGCGTCGCTACTAAATATAATTTTCCTGCCATTTTTAGTCCCCTTTACTCCGAAATCTATTCCCAGTATACCATATTTTCTTTCACTTTTCTACACTTTTTTGGAATTAATCACATTTTTCACATCCGCAATATTTCCCTTTCAAATATTCGAAAATTTGCACATGACACTCTTCATCCATAATAATTCTAGTAATCACAGCTTTTATGTTATCCTCTTCGCACACATCTACCAAATGCTGATATCCCTTAATCGCGCCCTTTTCCATTTCAATGTTAAAATTCAACATATCCTCCAAGCAACTAAATTCCGCCTTTACATTATCCGAACACCACTTATTTCCATATGTACTCATATAATACGGCTTAAACCCAAGGCATACCAAAATTTCACCAAGCAACTGCAAATGCTTCATTTCCTGTTTCGAAATAATGCCCAAAAGCATTGCCACTTCTTCTTTCTCACGATTGGTTAAATCCTCAAAAACATACGTCAAAATCGTCGTCAACTCACTTTGACTTCCGGCATACGCATCATAAACCAAACGCCCAAACTTATCATTCGGCCTAATATTCGCAACCGCCGGATACGGAATTCGACTCATCTCATTCATCATAAAATTTAATTCCTGATTATTCATAAAAAAACCTCCCTTTTGCATATCATATGCAAAAAAGAAACTTTGGTTACACTCCCACCAGTGAGGCTGCCGCTGGCAGCGCCCTGTCCTCCTTGCTAGTCATACCACTCAAACTGCCAATCCACCAATATCACGGTATCTCCATCCTGAATTCCTTTGGCACGCAAGGCGTCATCAATCCCAATTTTCTTCAAACTACGTTGCAAATACGCAAAAGACTCGTTATCCTCCACATTAATTCTACGCATAATTCTCTCAGCGCTAGGTCCCTGCACCACAAATTGTCCATTCACAATTTCCACTGTAAACGGCTCTTCTTCCTCTTCTAATGTATACACAATTCTATCGTCCACATCGACAACTTCCTCTTTTGGAAGCGTTTTTAGCACTTCTGCCACATGGGCAAACAACTCTTTTAGCCCCTCTCCCGTCGCAGCCGAAATTTGATATAATTCCAAGTGATTCTCTTTCGCCAATTTTTCAATTGCGTGAAGATTTTCATCATTTTGCACGCTATCGATTTTATTGGCAACAATAATTTGTTTGCGATTTGCCAACTTTTCACTATATTTTTTCAATTCCTCATTAATTTTATGAAAATCCTCTACTGGATTTCTGCCTTCCGTTCCCGCGCTATCCAACACATGAAGTAACAAACGTGTTCGTTCAACATGTCTTAAAAACTGCGTTCCCAAACCAACTCCTTCGCTTGCTCCCTCAATAATTCCTGGAATATCTGCCAGCACAAAACTATCGCCATATTCTGTTTTCACAACGCCAAGATTTGGGTCAATGGTCGTAAAATGATAATCTGCAATTTTCGGCGTAGCAGCCGTCACTTTTGACAAAATAGTCGATTTTCCAACATTGGGAAAGCCAACCAATCCAACATCTGCCAACGATTTCAACTCCAAAATAATTTCTTTTTCTTTTCCTTTTTCGCCATCAATCGAAAAATTAGGAGCTTGTCTTGTTGAAGTGGCAAAATGTGTATTTCCTTTTCCGCCTCGTCCACCTTTTAAAACAAGTTCTTTTTGCCCTTTTTCAGACAAATCCGCAATCACTTTCCCAGTGGCAAAATCCTTGACAACGGTTCCTGCAGGTACTTTAATATAGCAATCTTCGCCATTTTTCCCATAGCAATTACTGCCTCTGCCATTTTCACCATTTTGTGCCTTAAACTTTTTGTTAAAGCGAAAGTCAATTAATGTGTTGCTATCTTGGTCAACGACAAAATAAACATCGCCACCTTTGCCACCATCTCCGCCATCTGGACCGCCAGCAGCTACATATTTTTCACGTCTAAAAGACGTCGCTCCATTTCCCCCATCACCCGATTTAATCATAATTTTCGCATAATCAACAAACATATTCCTCTTCCTTTTCTTCTAATATAAATCATTATCCTCCCCATGGATATCATCTTGTGGTCTAAAAGCTGGGGACATAATCAATAACAATTTCATTTTTCCTGCAAATACAAAATTTGCTCCTTTTGGAACTTCCACAACATCGCCTTGCTTCACTTCCATTTTCTCATTTTCAATGCAAAATATTCCATTACCTTCCAAAACATAATAGATTTTTGAGCTATAAAAATTTTTATCATATTTGTCATGCCCTTTAAAAACATCTTCAAAACTCAAACTAATGTCTTTACATTCTAAATCAAAATTATAACCAGTCAAGCCTTGTTGCTGAAAACTCGGCTCATTTGGCAACTTTTTCACATATTTACTCATCTACAATCAATCCCACCTTTTGATAAACTTCATTTACAATTTTATTGGCTCTCTCTTGCGCTTTTTTCGCACCTTTTTCATAAATTGCTCGTAATTTTTCTGGATTTTCTAACAATTCACAATATTTTTGTTGTAATGGTTGTAGTTTCTTGACAATGGCTTCTGCCACAGCTGTTTTAAAATCTCCATACCCTTTTCCTGCAAACTCTTTTTCGATTTCTTCCATTGTTTTTTCTTCTAATAGCCCATAAATCGTCATCAAATTGCTGACTCCTGGCTTATTTTCTTTATCATAGCGAACTTGGTTTTCCGAATCTGTCACTGCTTTCTTTAACTTTTTGCGAATATCTTCTGGGCTATCATTCAAGAAAATTACATCATTCAAATTGGTTGCGCTTTTGCTCATTTTAGCCGTTGGGTCTTGCAATCCCATAATTCTAGCGCCTTTTTCTCCAATAAACGCCTCTGGAATCACAAATGTTTCACCATAAATGCTATTAAAACGTTCTGCAATGTCACGCGTAATCTCCAAATGCTGCCTTTGGTCCTCGCCAACTGGCACTAAATCAGCATTATACACCAAAATATCAGCAGCCATCAAAACAGGATATGTAAATAATCCGCTATTGATATTATCTGCATGTTTCGCAGATTTATCCTTAAATTGCGTCATACGATTTAGTTCGCCCATATAGGTATAGCAATTCAAAATCCAATTTAATTTCACATGTGCGTCAACATGCGATTGCAAAAATATCGTATTTTTCTCTGGGTCAAGCCCTGCTGCCACATAAATTGCCAAAACCTGCAGAGCGCGTTTTCGCAAAACTTCTGGGTCGTTTCGAACCGTCAAAGAATGCAAATCCGCAATCATGTAATAGCAATCATACTCGTCCTGCATTTTCACCCAATTATTGATGGCGCCTAAATAATTTCCCAGCGTCAAATTTCCCGTAGCTTGAATGCCACTTAATATCGTTTTCTTTTTCATTCTAACATCTCCTTTTTTCTCTTTTTATATTATATCCGTTTTTTTCCTATTTTGCAAGCCTAAAAAGCAGATTCTCTCGCTTTTTTTGGCAAGATATGGTATAATTAACATAAGTAAAAGGAGGAACTATTGTGATAGAAATTCAAGATTTTTTTGATATTGACGAAAATGGCATTCCGATTCAAAAACCAATTAACCGCGTAGCTTTTACAAAAGCAGATATTGCTTATAAAGTAAAAGTTATTCAAGCGATGCAAAAATTGGGAATGACGGTTACCATCGATAAAATAGGAAATATTTGCGGTACGTTTGCTGGCAAAACACGCCCTGATAAAAGTATTATTTGTGGTTCTCATACAGATTCTGTGGATAATGGCGGACAATTTGATGGTCCACTTGGTGTGTTTGCTGCACTTAAAACAGCAGAAAAAATTACACAATCTGGCAAGCAAAATGATGTTAACTATAAAGCCGTCGTTTATGCTTGTGAAGAATCCACTCGTTTTGAAGGAAAGGCTTGCTTGGGAAGCAAGTATTTGCGTGGTGATGACCTCGATTTTGACGCTATTCAATCGCGTGATGGACTTTCTCTACGCGAAATCGTGGAGAATTATAAAAAAGAACTAGATGAAGCATTGGAAAAAGCTGGTTGTGATCCATTGGTAGAAGTGGACAAAGTCGTTACACAAGACGAAATCGTGACAGCTCTTGAAGGTCATATTGAGCAGTCCGATGAGTTACGCAAAAGTGGAAAAAACATCGGTATTTGTACTTCTATTTCTGCGCCTTATCGTTTAAAAGCGGATATTACAGACATTCCAACTGCTGCCAATTTTATTTGTAAATTAAAGGAAGATGCGCAAAATCCCGAAAATTTAACAAAATATCGTGTAACGGTTCCAGAATTTTCGATTTTATCCAATACGAAAACAGATTTAAAGGACAAGAAGCTTCTTGCCCTTCGTTGCCATGGAGAAAATAACCATTCTGGCTCTACGCCAATGAATGAACGAAAAGATGCTGTTTATGGCACAGCAAAATTCATTGAATTACTTGGCGATGAACCAACGATTCAATTTTTGCAAACCAATACACCAAACTGGGGCGCTAACCAAATTAATTCTTGTTGTGAATTGCTATTGGAAATGGATAAAAATCCTTCTCCAGCCGTTCGTCAAAGGCTTCTTCAAGCACAAAAACAAGCAAGCAAAATGGCAAATGTTACTTTTGAAAGAATTCCTGAAATTACAGAACATGATAAAAAATCTGGCTTGTTTGTTGATGTGCGTCAGCAATTAGGCATGAACCCGAAGCTTTCGTGCGACATGATTTTTGAAACCATAAAAGATATCGTCCACAAAACGAAATGCAATTCTTATATGAATATTACAGCAAAAGGCGAACCTTACATAACCAATCTAGATTTGATTCAAAGTGCTACCGGAATTTGTGAAACACAACAAATTCCATACAAAATTATGCCTTCTTGGCCTGGACATGATTTGGCTACTCTTACGAAAAATCTGGATGCTCGAACGCTTCTACTATTCTGTGATAGCACAGGTGGAAGCCATAATGTTGAGGAAGCAACAACATTAGATGCCATTAAAAAATTAGTAACCGTTGAAAGCACCTTAGCCATGCAGGAATTAGAACGAGCCAATCAATTATATACGGCTCCACAAAAGGTAGAATACGAAGATGTCATCCGTTAAAACAAAAAGATTGTAAACGGGCACGGTACCCCGTGCCCCTATCTCTATTTTACAACAATATTATAAATTTTTCCATTCACATAAATTTCTTTTACAATCGTTTTATTTTCTACATTTTTGCAAACCACTTCATTTTCATGAACTTTTTTTCTGATTTCCTCTTCCGCCAAATCCTTTGGAATCGTTATTGTTGTTTTCAATTTTCCATTGATTTGAATTGGAATTTCAATTTGGTCATCAATCGTTTTTGCTTCGTCGTACGTTGGCCAAGGCGTTTGAGCAATTGTTTTGCTTTCGCCAATTTCTTCGAATAATTCCTCTGTCATGTGTGGCGCAAATGGGTTTAGCAATTGCAAAAATGTTTTATATTCGCCTTTTGACAATTTTTTGTCTTTGTAAAATTCATTCACCATGGTCATAAAAGTTGCAATTGCTGTGTTGAATTTCATTTCTTCAATATCGTTGCTGACTTTTTTGATTGCTTTGTGCATCATTTTTTCGTGTTCTGGCAAATAATTTTCATCGTCTACCAACATGTCTTTCAAATTCCAAACACGGTCTAAAAATTTCCCACAACCACGAATACTTTCCATCGACCAGGCAGCCACTTGGTCAAAAGGTCCCATAAACATCTCGTAAACACGGAAGGTATCTGCTCCAAATTCCTCGACAATATCATCTGGATTGATAACATTTCCTTTGGATTTCGACATTTTTTCGCCATTGGTTCCCAAAATCATGCCATGGGAAGTACGTTTTTGGTATGGCTCCTTGGTTGGTACAACGCCGATATCGTACAAAAATTTATGCCAAAATCTCGAATACAGCAAGTGAAGCGTTGTGTGCTCCATTCCGCCATTGTACCAGTCAATTGGTGACCAATATTCTAGTGCTTCTTTGGAAGCCAATTCTTTCTCATTATGCGGATCCATATAACGTAAGAAATACCAAGACGAACCTGCCCATTGAGGCATCGTATCTGTTTCACGCATCGCTTTCTTACCACAATGTGGACATTTCGTTTGAATCCAATCTAGTTGCTTGGCAAGTGGAGATTCGCCATTTTCGCTTGGCTCGTAATCTTCGATGTCAGGCAATTTCAAAGGCAATTCTTCCTCTGGAATTGGCACCCAACCACACGTTTCGCAATATACCATTGGAATTGGCTCTCCCCAATATCTTTGGCGAGAAAATACCCAATCACGTAATTTATAATTGACCTTTTTCGTTCCAATTTTGTTTGCCTCAAGGTATTCGATAACCTTTGCGATTGCTTCTTTTACAGGAAGCCCATCGATAAAATCAGAGTTCACGGCAACACCGTCTTCCACATCAGTAAAAGCCTCCTTTTCTAAGTCAATTTTAACAGAAGCATTTTTTGGCTCAATGACTTGTTTCATTGGCAATCCAAACTTTTTGGCAAACGCAAAATCTCTATCATCATGCGCTGGAACCGCCATAATGGCACCTGTTCCGTAAGTTATCAATACATAATCAGACACCCAAATTGGAATTTTTTCGCCAGTTAATGGATTGACTGCTTTCAAGCCTTGAATTTCCACACCTGTTTTTTCTTTGTTTAGTTCCGCTCTCTCAAAATCTGACTTTAAAGCTGCTTTTTCCTGATATGCCTTGATTTCTGCCAAATTTGTAATTTTATCAGCCTGTTTTTCAATCATTTTATGTTCAGGCGCAATAACCATATATGTCGCGCCGAAAATCGTGTCTGGTCTTGTGGTGTAAATAATCAAACTGTCATCCGTACTATCAATTTTGAAATTAACTTCTGCGCCTTCGCTTCTGCCAATCCAGTTTTTTTGTTGCGCTTTAATTTTTTCCAAGAAATCAATGTCGTCCAAATCATCAATTAATCTTTGCGCATATTCCGTGATTTTTAGCATCCATTGACTCTTTTCTTTTTGCACAACAGGACTTCCGCATCTTTCGCAAACGCCATTTACCACTTCTTCATTCGCCAAACCTACTTTGCAACCTGTACAAAAATTAATTGGCATAGTGGCTTTGTAAGCCAACCCTTTTTTGTATAATTGAATAAAAATCCATTGGGTCCATTTATAATAATCTGGGTCTGTCGTGTTGACTTCTCTTGACCAATCAAACGAAAATCCCAAAGATTTTAGTTGCTCACGAAAATGATTGATATTATTTTCTGTTGTAATTTTAGGATGAACATGATTTTTGATGGCATAATTTTCAGCCGGCAAACCAAAAGCGTCAAATCCAATTGGATATAGAACATTATATCCATCCATTCTCTTTTTTCTTGCAATAATATCCAATGCTGTATAACTACGTGGATGTCCTACATGCAAGCCCTGCCCAGAAGGATACGGAAATTCAATTAATCCATACCATTTTTTCGGATTTTTAAAATCTTGTTTTGCCTGAAATGTTCCCTCTTTATCCCATTTATCTTGCCACTTTTTTTCAACTTCTTTAAAATTATACGACATGACTTTCGCCTCCTAAATCATATTCTTTAGATTATATCCTATTTTTTGAAAAAAAACAAGATGTAATGAAAAAATATATCCATAATCTTCACCAAAAATCAAATATCCTATTTCCATGTTCTCTTTTTGTTAGGTGCCTGACAAAATTAAATTAGTTTTTCTTTTATTTTGTAAGGTGCCTGACAAATTCAAATTGTTTTTCTTTTTATTTTGTTAAGTGCCTGACAATTAATTTTTAATTTGTGTATCCATTTTCAATTTCAATTTTTGACTTACCTCAATTCTAATCTCCCCTTGCAAATCGGTTCGAAAAACCTTGGCTCCGCTTGCTTGTAGCCTTGCCATTACATCTTGATTTGGATGCCCATAATTATTTTCTCCCACTCCAATTACCGCAATTTGTGGCGTTATTTTATCAATCATTTCTTGAATGGAGGACGACTTCGAGCCGTGATGTGCCACTTTTAAAATGTTGCAATTCAATGCGTTATTTCTCGCATACAATTTGAGAATTTCTTTTTCTGCCAATTTTTCGATATCTCCTGTAAAAAGTATGCTAAAATCGCCATAAACTAGCTTTGCCAAAATCGAATTATTGTTGATTCCATTCTCCGAAATCATGTGATTTGGGTCTGGCCACAAAATTTGAAAATGTGTTTTTTTGTCCAACTTTATATTATCTCCTGCTTGAACAGAAAGCACTTTTGCATTTTTTTGTTTCGCCAATTTTAGAAAATCTACGCAATTTTCATACTCAGCATCTTGCTTTCCGATGATAATGGTATCTACTTTCAAATTTTGCAAAACAGCAAACAAGCCACCACAGTGGTCAGAATCAAAATGCGAAACCATTAGGAAATCAATTTTAGTGATTTTTCGATCCAATAAATAGGGCACCACCACATTTTCGCCATAATCATAATCGCGATTATTTCCACCATCAATGATGATATTTTTGCCAGAAGTCGTCTGAATAACTGTGCAATCTCCGCTGCCCCACATCCACAAGATAAATTCTCAAATTTTTAGGAACGACATTGATTAGCTGAAAACACAACACAAAAATTGATGCACCAATCACGCACTTTTTCCAGTATTTTCGGAAAAGTTTCTTGTAACCATTCCCTAAAATAAAGCGCAAACACTGAAATTTTCTCTTCTGAAACAAATACACAATCCCAGCAACCACAAGATAATATAAAATAATCTGCCAAAAATCTGGGGTTGCAACAAAGATTTTGGAAAACGGCAATTTACTGCAAATTGCTGCAATTTTGAATAATAACATAATGAAAAATTTTTCAAATATAGCAATTAGACTTCCAATTTGTGGGAAAAACAAGCCCAGTATTAAGCTAATATAGCCCAATGCCAGCATCGGTCCCACTAAGAAATAAATCAATAAATTCGATATAAAAAAGGTAAACGAAATCGTGTTAAAACAATAAATCATGATGGGCACAATTAAAATTTGCGCCGCAAAACTGACGAAAAATACCTGCAAAAAGGATTTCACAAATTTCGATTTTATCTTAAATTTGCATTCTAAAAATCTCGTTAAAAATTTATGAAATAGTACAATTCCAAGCGTTCCGCCAAATGAAAGCCACATTCCTACCGCAAAAAAATGATAGGGGTTCATAAAAAGCAATACCAAAAAAGTAAAGAAAATGGTGACATAAAAATTATTTTTTCGGTAAAAATTCTGGCTTATCAAAAGCATACCATTCATGATACATGCCCTCAAACACGACGGCGCAGCACCTGTGATAATCACAAAAAATCCTAACATGCCTAGCATGATATAATTCTTTAATTTCATGCTATTAACAAAATGATTTAAAATCACTTGCACGCCAAGTATGACATACGACACATGCATGCCTGAAATGGCAAGCACATGCGACATGCTACTATCCTTGAAACTGTCTTTTATTTCGTCATCTAAATCGTTGCTGTCACCGAAGCAAAACGCCTTTCAAAAAGGCATTTTCGTCTGGCTCATAAAGTTTGTCCAAAACAGCATATAGCTTTGTTTTTAGCTGAAATATTTTGCCCAAAATACTTTCTTTATGTTTCAAAAATTGCGGATTTTTCACGTACATACTTCCGTAAATTTTGCTCTGTTTCAAATAATCTCGATAGCTAAAACCTTTGTAATTTCGCCTTTTCGCGCCTTTTGAAAACGTTCCTGAAATTTTGACAATATCTCCATAGACTAAATCGCAATCTTGGCTTGTATAAAGAATGATTTTCGTGTTCTGTGTATTTTCAATGCTTGATTCTAGTATTTTGACTGTATAACTATTCGACCTTTCTTTTTCTGTCTTGTTGCTCACAACTTCTGCAACAGCTGTTAATTCTCCTTCTTCTGGATATTTTTTATCAAATGAAAAAATGAGAGCAATATTAAAATAAAGCCCCCAAATGATTCCAATTAATACAATTATTTTTAAAATTTTATTCATGGCTAAATCTCCTTTTCAAAAATTTAGCCCCCAGCAATTCTCCTAGCAGTTACAAATCTCTGCGAATAATATGAATTTGTGTTTAAATTATCAATCACAACACCTCTTTGTGGATTGGCACTGTGAATGAAATCTCCCCCTGAAATGTAAATTCCACAATGCCCAATTTTCGTTTTGCCATCATCATAAAACAATAGCAAATCACCTGTCTGCAAATTTTCTCTCTCAACAACACTTCCCAAGCTCGTTTGAGAAGCTGCTACTTGCCCCAATTGGTAGCCAAAATGCCCAAATACATAACGCGTAAATCCAGAGCAATCGAATCCTCCTTCTGGCGTGCTATGCCCTAACACATACGGATACCCCAAATATTGTTTGGCAAATGCTACGATATCATTTCCTGCTGTAGCCTGCGGTGCTGATTGTTCCTGCTGAGTTGGCGCACTTTCTCTCTCCCCTGAGGCACCTCTAGAAGTTACGTCTTTCTCTTTCAGCAACGATTTGCTAACATAGCCTTCTGAAATAGAACTTGTTGTAATTTTGTAAAAACCATTTTGTTCCTCTATAATGCTAACAACATCATCTTCATCTAAAGTGTCTATAATCTCCGATTCTTTCGAAGCTGATTTTCTCACTCTGGCTGTTTCCACAATGACAACTGCTTTTCTTTGCGTCGCATTATTCTCACTCGTTGTGTTGGTGGTAGACTCTGGCTTTAATGTTTCTGGTTGTACCGTATTGGTAGGTTCAGGAGTTGTTGTATTTTGTGGTGCTTCTGGCTCTGGTTCAGATTTCGGAACCACTGGCTGTTCTGGCTCAGGTGCTGGTGGTGTTTCTGGTAGCACATTTGGCGTAATCATTTTTGATTTCGTCGTCCAACCTGTTGTTGTTTGATTTGTGATTTTATACCAGTTTCCTAATTTTGTGTCAATTGTCACTTCGGTTCCTTGTGGTATTGCAATATTAGCACTCGAAGAAAAACTTGGCATCAAGCGAAGATTAATTGCATTTTGCAACGTTATTTTTTCACCAACTGTTAGATTTTCTGTTTCTGTACTTGGCTGTGCAACGGACTGTTCTGGTACTGTATTTGCTACATTTGTCGCATTACTTTCTTGTGGAGTCGTTACGGAATTTTCAGTTTTTTGTTGTTGATTGGTAGAACTTTGCGCATTGGATTCTGTAATTTTGAAAAATTCCTTTTTGGCAAATCCAACTGAATCTCCATATTTCACTTTATACCATTCACCATTTTCCTCTAGAATTTCAACTTTGTCATCTTCATAAACAATCGTCACAATTTTCGAATCCGTTGATGTTGCCTCTCGCATGCGAACAGCTGTCACAGAAACAGTTCCTGTTGTTGCAAAACAAATATTTGAAATTGAAATTATCATGAAAATTATCATCCATAATATCATCCATCTTTTCATTTTTTACATCCCTTCCGTAGGGGCGACTATCAGTCGCCCGCTGTATTTTGAACCTATCCTACATAACATACAATACATACCTAAAAATATTATCCACGGGCGATTGATAATCGCCTCATTATTGTTTATTCATCTAGATTTAATTTAATGTGTACCTCTTCTAATTGTTTTGGAAATACCTGTGATGGCGCATTCATCATGACGTCACGCGCTTTTTTATTTTTCGGAAAGGCAATAACTTCACGAATGGAATCTTCCCCAGCCAATAGCATGATAATTCGGTCAATTCCTGGCGCTGCGCCTGCATGTGGTGGTGCACCAAATTCGAACGCATGATACAACGCCCCAAATTTCTTTTTGATATCTTCTTCGCTATATCCTGCGATTTCAAACGCTTTTAGCATAATTTCTTGGTCATGATTTCGAACGGCTCCGTGAGGCAAGTTCCAAGCCATTTCCCACTAAATCATATTGATACGCATAAATCTCTAATGGGTCCTTGTTTTCCAATGCTTCCATTCCACCTTGTGGCATCGAAAATGGATTATGATTAAAATCAATCGTACCTTCGTCGGATAGTTCATACATTGGAAAATCTACGATAAAGCAAAAACGGTAAACATTTTTTTCCAGCAAATCAAATTCTTTTCCTAACTTGATTCTTACATCACCTGCAATTTTCGTAGCTTTATTTTTTTCATCTGCCACAAAAAAGATAGCAGAATTTGGACTAACTTTCATGCATTCAAATATCTTTGCTTTTCTCTCATCATCAATAAACTTGCTAATGCCACCATTCAAATTCATCTCGCTATCTACTTTTACCCAAGCTAAGCCTTTGGCATCTAATTCCTGCACAGCATATTCTGACATCGCGTCAAAAAATTTACGTGGCTTTTCCTCTGCGTTTTCCACTGCTATCGCCTTGACTGTCTTATTTTGAAATGCCTTGAATTCTGTTTCTTCAAAAATGTCGCTCAAATCACAAATGACAAGCGGATTTCTCAAATCTGGCTTATCTGTTCCATATTTTTCCATTGCCTCTTTATAGGGAATTCGAAGAAACGGACCTTCGTCTACTTTCCAATGTGAATTTGCCTTGAACACCTTGGGAATAATCGTTTCAATCACGGCAAAAACATCTTCCTGCGTGGCAAAAGACATCTCAAAATCTAATTGATAAAATTCGCCTGGACTTCTATCTGCCCTAGGGTCCTCATCTCGAAAACATGGCGCAATTTGATAATATTTTTCAAATCCCGCTACCATCAACAATTGCTTGAATTGTTGTGGCGCCTGTGGAAGCGCGTAAAACTCGCCTGGATGAAGTCTGCTTGGCACCAAAAAATCACGCGCGCCTTCTGGCGAAGAATTTGCCAAAATCGGAGTTTGAATTTCTGTAAAGCCTAACGCATCCATTTCCTTTCTAAAATCCTTCAAAATCTTAGAACGCAACTTGATATTTTGATGGATTTTCTCATTGCGCAAATCCAAAAAGCGATATTCCAATCTTAAATCTTCCCTCACGTTTTGGTTTTCAGAATTAATTTCAAAAGGCAAAACCGCTTTACATTTTCCAAGCACTGTCAAATCATTGGCTACAACTTCAATTTCTCCCGTTGCCATTTTTTCATTTTTGCTACTTCTTTCTACGACAGTTCCATGAACGGTTATCGTACATTCTTTAGTCAAATCTTTGATTTTATCTGCCAAATTTACATCTTCATTTATCACAATTTGTGTGATTCCATTTTCATCACGCAAATCTAAAAATATCATTTTTCCTAAGTTTCGAATCGTTTGCACAAATCCACTTAAAACCACTTCTTCTCCTTTGTTGCCAATATTCAGTTCTCCACAAGTGTGTGTTCGATATTGATTCTTCATTTTCATTCCTCCAAATTTGTGGCTTTATTATATAACATTCTTTTCCATTTTTCAATTGTTTTGCAGAAAAAATGTTAAAAAAAAGACCGTCAAGCGGTCAATTTTCTTTTTATGAAACATTATCTTTAATGTAATCAACAACATCACTTACAGCGACAACTTTTTCTGCATCTGTATCAGGAATTTCGATGTCGAATTCTTCTTCTAAAGCCATGACCAATTCAACAATATCCAAAGAATCAGCTCCTAAATCATCTATAAAAGATGCTTCCATTGTTACAGCTGTGTCAGCAACACCTAACTGCTCAACAATAATCGCTTTTACCTTTTCAAAAACTTCTTCAGTACTCATACTAAATCCTCCTTTTGATTTTTAATTGAATGTAAAATAAATTTACACGATTTTTCATAATCTAGTTTTATTATATGTTTTATAAAATGTCAAGTGTTTCTTTGATTTTTTTCAAATAATTTCACTCTATTTTTCAAAGTGTTCTATCATTTTTTCAACAGCGCCACTTTTTACAAAGTTTTCGGCTTGTTTTAAAGTTGTATAAAACAAAAACTCGTCACTACTTCCATGCGCCTTGACCACTGGTTTTTTGACTCCTAAAAACAACGCTCCTCCATATTCTTTGTAATCTGTCATTTTTTTCAATTCGTTAATGGCTGGCAAACAAGGTACAGCAGCAATCGTTCTGAAAACATTTTTCGTCAAACTTTCAGTTAATGCCATTTTGACAAATTTTCCTAAGCCTTCAATTGTTTTCAAAAATACATTTCCCGTAAATCCGTCTGTGATGACTGCGTCAATTTCGCCCGAAAAACAGTCGCGTCCTTCCACGTTTCCTATGAAATTGACACCATATTCTTTTGCATTTTCCTTCAAAATCGCATACGTTTCTTTCATTAAATCGTTGCCTTTGGTTTCTTCTGTTCCAATATTCAATAAGCCAATTCTTGGATTTTGTAAGCCTAACGTATTTTCTAAATAAATCGTCGACATTTGCGCAAACTGCACCAAATTGAGTGGTTTGCAATTGGTGTTGGCTCCTGCATCCATCAACAAAAATTTTCCATGATGCGCTGGCAAAACTGGTGCAATAGCAGGTCTATCAATTCCTTTGATTCTGCCAATTAAAAGCGTGGCTCCTGTCAAAAGCGCTCCCGAATTTCCCGCCGAAATAAACACATCTCCTTCGCCTTTTTTGAGCATATTAAATCCAACTACCATGGAAGAATCTTTCTTGCCTCGAATGGCTTGTGTCGGAATATCTTCCATTTCAATCTGCTCTGTGGTATGATGAATTGTTATTTTATTGGATACTTCACTGATTTTATCTTTTCCATAAAACTCTTTTACTTTTTGATTGATGACATTTTCATCGCCAGTCAAAATAATCTCTGCCTCAATTTCCTTGGCTGCTCTCACAGCACCTTTTATGGTCGCATCTGGACTATTGTCACCACCCATAGCATCTAAAATTATTTTCAATCTTTTGTCCTCCTTAAGATTATTTATATTAACTCTTCTTATTAGACATTACTATTTTATTACAAAAAATAAAAAATGCAAGAGTTTTTTATAAAAATTTGTATATTTTTCAGTAAAAACAACGCTCCCAGCTTCTTGACTTTTTTATGTAAATATGTTATAATATTATATGTAATTTGTGCGAATATTGCACACATCTCCTTTGGTTTTACCTTTTATAACACAAAAACGGTTCTCACGAACCGTTTTTTGTTATTTTATTATATCTTACTCAACAATATCAGATACAACCCCAGAACCTACTGTTCTACCACCTTCACGGATAGCGAATCTTAGTCCTTTTTCAATAGCGATTGGTGTAATCAATTCAATTGTCATTGAAATATTTTCACCTGGCATAACCATTTCTGTTCCTGATGGTAATTCAATTACACCAGTAACGTCTGTTGTTCTGAAATAGAATTGTGGTCTGTATCCATTAAAGAATGGAGTATGTCTTCCACCTTCTTCTTTTTTCAAGATATAAACTTCTGATTTGAATTTTGTATGAGGGTTGATTGTTCCTGGTTTTGCAATTACTTGACCTCTTTCAATATCTTTTCTGTCAATACCTCTTAAAAGAAGACCAATGTTATCACCAGCTTCTGCTTGGTCTAACAATTTTCTGAACATTTCAACACCTGTAACAACAGTTTTTTGTCTTTCTGCTCTGATACCAACAATTTCAACTTCGTCTTGCATTTTAACAACGCCTCTTTCAACTCTACCAGTAGCAACTGTACCACGACCTGTAATTGTGAATACGTCTTCAACTGGCATCAAGAATGGTTGATCAACTGGTCTTTCTGGTGTTGGGATATAGTTATCAACTGCTTCCATTAATTCTTTGATTGGAGCATATTCTGGAGCATTTGGATCTGTTGATGAACTTTCCAATACTTTCAATGATGAACCTTTGATAAATGGAATATCATCTCCTGGGAAATCATATTCAGATAATAATTCTCTTAGTTCCATTTCAACTAATTCAACTAATTCTGGATCATCAACCATATCGCATTTATTTAGATAAACAACGATATATTTAACACCAACTTGTCTTGCCAACAAGATGTGTTCTCTTGTTTGAGGCATAGCACCATCAGCTGCAGAAACAACTAGAATAGCACCATCCATTTGAGCAGCACCTGTAATCATGTTTTTAACATAGTCAGCGTGTCCTGGGCAGTCAACGTGTGCATAGTGTCTGTTATCTGTTTCATATTCTACGTGAGCTGTGTTGATTGTAATTCCTCTTGCTTGCTCTTCTGGAGCGCCGTCAATTTTGTCATATGCTGAAAATTCAGCTTTTCCTAATAAACTTAAATATTTTGTAATCGCAGCAGTTGTTGTTGTTTTTCCGTGGTCTACGTGACCAATTGTACCAATGTTAACATGTGGTTTTGTTCTTTCAAATT
>CANSTR010000032.1 GCA_947649935.1 uncultured Clostridia bacterium | reverse complement strand
CAGATTGTACGATAAAGTACAAGTGGTCAGCAAAGCCAAAGGGCACGAAAAATGCGAAGGTTCACACGACGCGAAATACCACGATTACAGGTAGACAGCCAGGAAAAACGTTTTACGTTTGGGCAGTTGTGATTAGCCCATACAAAGAGAAATTTTTCAGCGAAGTAAAGACGGTGACATTGCAGTATGCGCCAATGGCGTTTAATGTAAATGTGAATAGTGTCGGAAAGACGAATTGGACGCAGTATTGCAGTGCAACGATTGGTAGTTTGAGTGGTTATAAAGTGGCATATGTGATTGAGGAAGTGAATAGTAGTAATCAGACGGTTTCGACAGCGACAGTGAATTCGGGAACGCCGACGAGTAATACAGCGGTAAGTGGTAAAAAAGAAGGCAATCAGGGCGTGAAATATAAAGTTTGGGCAACTGCGATATGGAAGGCAAATGAGCAACATCGAGTAAAAAGCATGAATTATGTGATGGTGCAGACGAGCCATCCGAGCCATTATGGAAATACTTCTTCAGGAGGGGATTGCTATAAAAATTATACGACTTGTACCAATAATACGTATTATTATGTAATGGGCGGTGGTACTGGTCATCCAAATGGTTTCGTATCTGTATCAAACAGTGATAGGCATTGTTGTGTATGTGCAGCGATGTGTACACCTGGATATTCCGCTCGTAAGAATGGTAATGGAATAACTGGGATGGTTGTGAAAGTTATTTGTTCTGTTTGTGGGGCGAAAGCTCAGGCAGAACAGAAAATTGGCAGTAGTTATGCAAATACATTTGTATGTCCAAATCACTATTCGTGCTGGGTGTATGGAAGCCCAAGATGGACGATTAATGGATATTCCTATAATGATTGGAATAATTGTTTTTACACACCTTCTCCTATAGTTACAAATGGATGGGTTTATGGACCAGGAAATGGAACTGGACAAGATCATGGCATTTCACATAATAGAATTTATAATTTAACATGCAGTGGAATTGTGAATGGTTCGACGATGTCGGGGAATTTTTAGAAAAAATTTTTGTAGGGGTGGCTATCAGCCGCCCGCTTTTGTTATTGGGATTTTGTAAAAATGCTTTAATAAAAAATGCCCTAAAATTCATGAAAATACCAAAATGTTAATTTCAGTTGCGAAAAAATCAGTCAAGTTTGTCGAAATGTAAGGTTTAGCTTACAAAATGCAAGGTAAACCTGGTAGACAAAATAGAAAAAATGTGGTATAATAAAAGGTTAGAGTATTTTTTAATAGATTATTTATCTTCAAATGCTTGTACAAATAACCCCATTCGTACATACAAGCCATTTACAGCTTGTGTAAAATACATCGCTCGTGGGTCATTATCAATGTCTTCGCTAATTTCTTCGTTTCTTGGAAGTGGATGTAAAACAATGGTATGTTCCGAAAATTGGCTAAGAATTTCTTTGTTGATAATAAATTCTTCTCGTCCAAAATCTCCTTCAAATCGCTCAGACTGAATTCGTGTATGATACATCACGTCTACATCTTTTGGGATATCATTGAAATTGTTGCATTTTTTATATTGAATACCACGACTTGCTAACATATCAATATATTTTTGTGGAAGTGCAAAACATTCTTTGCTCAAACCATATACTTCTACATTCTTGTAAAGACTCACCAATTTTAGCAAAGAATGAATGGTTCGTCCATTTAACAAATCGCCTAAAATTGCTACTTTTACACCATCAAGTGACTTTCTGTGTTCGCGAATCGTATACAAATCTAACAACGCTTGTGTTGGATGTTCGCCTTTTCCAGCACCTCCGTTGATAATGGGAACAGTGGCAATTTTGGCAGCTTCTTCTGGCCAAGTATCACTAGAATGTCGAATAACAATCGCATCTGCATAACCTTGCAAAATTTTCACGGTGTCTTGCAGAGTTTCGCCTTTTTTTCCAGAAGAGTTTGAGGCTGCATTTTCGGTAGCGATGTATTGTCCACCTAATCTTAAAATAGCTGTTTGGAAAGACATTCTGGTTCGTGTGCTAGGTTCGTAAAACATAACCGCAACGATTTTTCCGTCCAATTTTTTAGCATATTTTGTAGGATTTTTTTTGATATCATCAGTTAACTCAAATAATTGCTCTAAACTTTCTCGGTTGTATTGTTCAGCGCTTAATACATGTTTCATAAAAATTCCTCCTCGTATTTTTATCTATTATATTATTTTATATAGAGTTTGTCAAGATTGACTAAATGAGTATTTTGTGTTACGATAGACATATTGGAGGAGAAAGATGGAGCAAAAAGTAGTGATTGTGACAGGTGCGTCACGTGGAATTGGGCGAGAAATAGCAAGCTTGCTTGCCAAAGAAGGAAATCGAGTGATTGCGAATTATAATCAATCATTTGAGGCAGCGTGTCAATTGAAAAATGAGTTAGAAGAAATGGGAACCCAAATTGATATTTTCAAATGCGATGTTTCCAAAAGGGAAGAAGTCTGCAAAATGGTGGATTTTGCGATGAGTCAATATGGAAGAATTGATGTGCTAGTCAATAATGCTGGTGTAGATAACGAAAAAATGTTTTTGGATATAACAGATGATGATTGGAATTATATTATGCAAAATAATTTATATTCTGCATTTTGCACAACACAAGAAGTAATAAAATATATGTTGAAGCAAAAATCAGGTTGCATTATCAATATTTCATCTATTTATGGAACAGCAGGTGGTTCATGTGATGTTCATTATTCAGCATCGAAAGCAGGGATTAATGGCCTGACAAAGGCATTGGCGAAAGAATTTGGGTTATCCAATATACGCATAAATGCAATTGCACCAGGTGCAATTTTGACAGATATGACAGCAAATGTTACAGAGGAAGATTGGGAAGAAGTCAAAAAAGAAATTCCACTTGCCAAAATTGGCATGCCAAAAGACATTGCCAAATGCGTAAAGTGGCTCGTGGAAGACGACTATACAACCGGCCAAATCATCGAAATCAATGGCGGTTGGAATATGTAACCTTATAATTTTTCTACCTTGTTTCCAAAAAAGGCGCCAAGTATCGAATTTGCTTTACTACCATCTTGGATAGGGTCGGTTGAAGGCGCAATAATGCAATGGTCATCAGTCACTTTAGGTTGTTGAACAGGGGCAGGGTAGTTGTAAGTTTGTTTTGGCGGATATTTTGTATTTTGCGTATTACGATGATTGGCATCATTCGCAAATTTTTGGTAAAATTTATAAAAAATAACTAAAACAATAATAAATTCTAACATAATTTTTCTCCTTATATCCATTATAAATCAAAATAACAAATTTGTAAAGAGAAGAATTAAGAAAAGGAAATCGAAAAATGGAATTATTATCGCCAGTTGGCAATTTTGATAATTTAATCGCCGCCGTGCAAAATGGTGCAGATGCTGTATATTTAGGCGCAGACGTATTTAATGCACGAGCAGGGGCGAAAAATTTTGATCGAAATGAATTAAAAGAAGCGATTTTGTACGCGCAAAAAAGGGGCGTAGAGGTTCATTTGACTTTGAATACGTTGCTGTTTAATCACGAGTTGCAGGAAGCATTGGAAGTGGCAAAATTTGCCTGCCAATGCGGAATTTCTGCCATTATTGTGCAAGATATTGGGCTAGCGTTGGAATTGATTAGGCGTTTTCCAGATTTGCCGATTCATAGTAGCACACAAATGACAATTTCCAATCTAGATGGTGTGAATTTCATGCAAAAATTAGGATTTAAGCGCGTGGTTTTAGCCCGTGAATTGTCAATGAAAGAAATTGACCAAATTCGACAAAATACGACGATGGAACTGGAATGTTTCGGTCATGGTGCTTTGTGTGTTTCCTATTCCGGGCAATGCTTGTTTAGTAGCATTGTTGGTGGAAGAAGCGGAAATCGAGGATTATGTGCAGGTCCGTGTCGCTTAAATTATGGTTTGTTAAAAGACGGAAAAAATATCGAAAACGGCTATTTGTTGAGCCCAAAGGATATTTGCACATTAGAAATTTTGCCACAGTTGCTGAATTTGGGAATCGATAGCTTGAAAATAGAAGGACGCAAAAAATCGTACGAATATGTGTCAATTGTGACGAAAATGTATCGAAAATATATTGATTTAGCAAAAGACAAATCTAAGGAATACAAGGTCGAAAAAGAGGATTTGCAGCAAATTTTGCAAATTTATAATCGTGGCGGAATGGGAACTGGTTATTTGGAAAATAGGCAAAATATCGTTTATCCGGAAAAGCCAAATCATTTGGGTGTTTACGTAGGAGAAGTGAAAACGATTGATAGAAAGCGTAAAAGGATAACGATTGCAAAGGCAGAGGAGATTTTCACGGGAGATGTGATAAATATTCGTGAAAATACATCCTATATTTCAGAAATCGTAAATGGTAATACGGTTGGCGAAATTAAGAACATTGAAAACGTGAGAGTTGGCGACGAAGTTTACCGAATTGTGAGCAATCAGTTGAATAAAAAGCAGTGGGAAATTTATAAAAAAGAGGTTAGAAAAGTAGAAATTTCAAGTAAACTGTACTTAGAAGGAGAAAATCTACGTCTAGAGTTGTACAATAATGAAATTGACGTAAAATCGGCTTTAAAGTATGAAAAATCAGATGTAAACGAACTTGACAAATTGAGGGTTTTGTGCCAAATTCAAAAAACAGGAAACACGATTTTTGACATCAAAAATGTGGAAATCGAAGTGGAAAATTTGAAATTGCCAATTAGTCAATTAAATCAATTAAGGAGAGAGGCGATTGAAAAATTTGAAAAAGCTTTGGAAAATAGCATTGTAAGGCGTTATGATAAGGCAATGGATTTGGAAATTCCGAAAGTCAAGAAAATAGCCAAAGTAAAGCCAAAAGTGAATTTGTATTTGCAAAAATTTGATAACCAAATTGATTATGCCCAAATTCCATATCATGAAATTTATGTGCCATTTAAGGATTTGGCAAAGGCGGGAAGT
This sequence comes from uncultured Clostridia bacterium, assembly GCA_947649935.1. Taxonomy (GTDB): domain Bacteria; phylum Bacillota; class Clostridia; order TANB77; family CAG-508; genus Scatovivens. The sequence goes on along the minus strand of CANSTR010000032.1, from coordinate 15,823 downwards.
TTGCGAGATTGCATTGCCGTTTTGCCCAATATTATAGATGAAAATTATGAGAAATTAATCGAAGAAAATAGGGCGTTTTTTGAACAAGTCAAAGCAGTGCAAATTTCGCATTTATCGCAAATTGAATTGTTGAAACGAATGAAAATTGACAAGAAAATGGTGGCAGATGATACACTAAATATTACGAATCATTTGTCTGAAAAGGTTTTGCAGGAATTAGGAATTCAGCGTTTTACGATTTCACCAGAACTTGACAAAAATGCAATTAACGAATTTGGGAGCAATTTAGAAAAAGAATTGGTTGTGTATGGCAGACCATGTTTGATGACGTCAAAATATTGTCCAATTGGGAAAAATGGAGATTGTAAAATGGCTTGCCAAAAGGGAAATTATGCTTTAAAAGATAGAAAAGAGTTCGTTTTTCCAATTGTGAGCGACTCTGTAAATTGTCACACCAGAATTTATCATTCCAAGGCTTTGACAAGAAGTGCGAGGGAAATGCCAGTGGATTTTGCGAGAGTAGATATTTTGCAGGAAACGGAAGAGGAAATCCAAGAAATATTTTCGCGCATAAATTCTGAAAAAACTAATAGACTTAAATAGGAAAATATTTTTTAGATTTGGCTATACAAAGTTATTTTTTTATGATATAACTAAAAGAATAGAAAAAATGTTTTTGTGAACGGAGGAGATAAACAAATGAAATTAAAAGATTTATTAGCAGGTATTGAAAATTTAAAGATGAAAGGCGATTTGGAATTAGATATAACATCCATTCAAAATAATTCAAAAGAAGTAAAATTAGGTTCGTTATTTGTGGCGATTAAAGGGTATGATTTTGACGGACATCAATATGTAGAAGAAGCAATCAAAAATGGTGCTGTGGCAGTGATGTTAGATATGTCAGCAGATTTAAAATCCATTCATTTACCAAAAGATATGACCGTTATTTTAACAGACAACACAAGAACAGCCATTGCCCAATTAGCATGTAATTTTTACAAAAATCCTTCTCGCTATTTTAAATTAATTGGCGTAACAGGAACTAAAGGAAAAACGACGACAACATTTATGTTAAAATCTATTTTAGAAAAGGCAGGATACAAAGTCGGATTGATTGGCACGATTGCCAATTATATTGGAGAAGATATGATTTCAGAAAGCAATCGAACCACGCCAGAAGCCCTAGAGTTACAGCAATTGTTTTACAAAATGGCTGTTGCTAAAGTGGATTACGTTGTCATGGAGGTTTCTTCGCAAAGTTTGAAATTGCATAGAGTGGACGGAACCAATTTTGACATGGCCATTTTTACGAATTTTTCCAAAGACCATATCAGCCTAAAAGAACATAGCGATATGGAAGATTATTTTAATTCGAAATTAAAATTATTTCAAATGGCGCCAAAAGGTTTTGCCAACGCAGATGATTACAAATGCGAAAAATTGAAATATTGTGCAAAAAATTGTGACATCAAAACCTATTCGATTGACAATGGCTCTGATTTAATTGCAAAAGATATCACAATCACGAATAGCAGTGTAGATTTTAAGGTAAAATTAGGACAGAGAAATGAAAGAGTCAAGGTGAATATTCCAGGCAGATTTAGCGTATATAATAGTTTAGCAGCTATTTCTGTGGCAATTTCGCTTGGCATTGATGTAGAAGTCATCAAAGAAGGTTTGATGAGCATTGTAATTCCTGGCAGAAATGAATTGGTGCCAAACGACAAAGAATTGACGATTATGATTGATTATGCGCACACAGCAGAAAGTTTGGAAAATATTTTGACTTCGACCAAAGCATACACAACATTAGGAAAAGTGATTTGTGTGTTTGGCTGTGGTGGCGACCGAGATAAAACAAAGCGCCCTGAAATGGGCGAAGTGGCTGGACGTTTGGCAGATTTCTCATTTGTCACGACAGACAATCCACGAACGGAAAAACCAGAAGATATCATTCACGATATCGAAGAAGGAATTGCAAAAACAAAAGGAAAATACAAAATTGTCGTTGATAGAAAAGAGGCAATCAAAGAAGCAATTGAAATGGCAACGCGAAATGATATTATCATTTTGGCAGGAAAAGGACATGAAACTTACCAAGAAATCAATGGTGTTAAAAATGAGTTTGATGAGCGTAAAATTGTCAAGGAAATATTAAAAGATAAATAGGAGATTTTATGAATATTCAAATCGTATATTTAATTTTCGCATTTGTGTTTACTGCATTTTTGGGAAAATTAATCATACCAGTTTTAAAAAAGTTAAAAGTTGGGCAAAGTGAAAGAGAAGACGGACCACGTTCACATTTGCGAAAGCAGGGAACGCCGACTATGGGCGGAATCATGATGATGCTGACAATTATTGTTTTCACTGCCATTTGTTGTTTGTTAAAGCAAGAAGCCGAATTTGTCAAGCCAGTGCTAATGGTGGCGATTGCAAGTTTAGGCTTTGGCTTTGTCGGATTTGTAGATGATTTCAAAAAAGTCGTTTTGCATAATACAGAAGGCTTAAATCCAAAACTAAAAATGTTAGGTTTGCTATTAGTTGCCAGCATTTATACCATGTTTTTAGTGGAATATACCAATGTTTCGACTGATTTAATTTTGCCATTTACAGATTTTAAATTAAATTTGCCAACTTGGGTTTTCATTCCATTTACGATTTTAGTCATGCTAAGCACGACAAATGCAGTCAATCTAACAGATGGCGTGGATGGTTTAGCAGCAAGCGTGGTAGCGATTATATTAACAGCAATTTCGATTATGGCGATAAAATTAGGATATACAGAAATATCCATTTTGGGAAGTATTGTGGTAGGAAGTTGTCTAGGATTTTTAGTTTACAATTTTCATAAAGCAAAAGTGATGATGGGAGATACAGGCTCATTGCTACTTGGTGGCGTGATTTCAAGTATGGCGATTTATTTGCAAATCCCATTGTTTTTGCTCATAATTGCGATTATTCCAATTGTAGAAACCTTGTCTGATATTCTACAAGTTATGTACTTTAGAAGAACAGGAAAAAGATTATTTCGCATGGCGCCATTGCATCATCATTTCGAATTGATTGGATGGCGTGAAAATAGGGTTGTTGGTGTATTTTCACTAGTCACATTTATCGCTTGTGCTATCGGAATACTAGCAATATAGAGAAACGTGAGAATTTTTTGCAAGGAAGGGGTTCTTGTATATGGCAAAAAAAGTACAAAAGTCAAAAAAGAAATTTAGCCTTTTCACCAAAGGCTCAGTCGATTACACCATATGGATTACAGTCATGATTTTGGTCGCCTTTGGCTTGATTATGGTGCTCTCAGCAAGTGCGCCATCTTCTTTAGCCGAAACAGGCGACGATAGCTATACATATATCAGAAAGCAAGCTTTTTCAGCAGTGATTGGTTTATGTGCCATGTACGCATGCTCTAGGGTGGACTATCATATTTTTCGAAAATTTAAGTGGTTAATTTACATTGTCTGTATCGTATTTCTGGTTTTAGTTGGCTTTATTGGAATGGGGGCAAACCGGTGCGAGGCGTTGGATTCGAATTGCAGGAATCAACTTTCAGCCATCCGAATTTGCAAAAATAGGATTTATTCTGTTTTTCGCCTCTTTGCTATCAGATGTCAAAGAGCATGGGAAAATGAAAACATACAAATATGGTTTTATTTATCCGCTTGTTTTTATGATACCAATTGTTGGTTCCATTTTAATTTTGCAAAATCACTTTAGTGCGACCTTCGTAATTGCAGTTGTGACAGTTGTACAAATGTTTATTGCAGGCACCAAAATTTCCCATTTTTTCCTGACAGGTTTAGCAGGAATTGTAGTAGGTGGTGGAGCATTGATTGCTAAAAATGGTGGATTAACACTTGGTACAGACTTTAGAAGTGGCAGAATTCAAACATGGCTAGACCCATTTTCTGACCCAACCGGTGACGGTTGGCAAATTATTCAAAGCTGGTATGCGATTGGCTCAGGCGGATTATTTGGTGTAGGGCTTGGAAATAGCAAACAAAAATATTTGTATTTACCAGAACCACACAATGACTTTATTTTTTCCGTTTTGGCAGAAGAATTGGGCTTTGTAGGATGTGTTTTTATCATTCTATTATTCACGATTTTTGTATGGCGAGGAGTTATCATTTCTATGCGTGCAAAAGATAATTTTGGTTGCTTGATTGCCATTGGAATTATCACGATGTTGGGCTTACAAGCAATGGTCAATATTGCAGTTGTTACAGGCACGATCCCAGTTACAGGAATGCCACTTCCATTCTTTAGTTATGGTGGAACCTCGCTGATTGCCAATTTAATGGCAGTTGGAATTCTACTCAACATTTCTCGAACCACAAAATAAATATGGTAGGGGTTGGTCTTGACCAACCCGTAAAATAAATAAAAAATAACGGCAAAGGAGAAACTATGAAAGTTATCGTTTCAGCGGCAGGGACGGCAGGACATATCAATCCTGCACTTGCTATTTCTAATAAAATACGTGAAAAAGAGCCAGATTCGGAAATTATTTTTATTGGAACAAATCGTGGTTTAGAAAACGATTTAGTGCCACGCAGTGGCTATGAGTTAAAGAGAATTGAAGCCTATGGCTTAAAAAAAGAACTATCCATTACAAATTTCAAGCACATCATTCAAACATGGCAAAGTCAAAAAGAAGTGAAAAAAATCATCGATGAATTCCAACCAGATTTAGTTGTTGGAACAGGTGGCTACATTTGCGGTCCAGTTTTTATGGCAGCACTTTCGAAAAAAGTGCCAACCATTCTTCATGAGAGCAACGCCTATCCCGGAAAAGCAATTAAGTTTTTGGCGAAAAAAGTGGATTGCGTTTTGGTTGGTTTTGAGGAAGCAAAAGAAAAAATGCAAAATGCTAAAAAAATAGTTGTTACTGGAAATCCAACGAAAATAAAGAAAATGACAATTCCGCAAAACGAGAAAAAGAGAATTTTGGAGGATTTGGGCATCAAAAATGATTTACCAATTGTGCTTGTATTTGGCGGAAGTCAAGGTGCTCAAAAAATCAATGAAGCAATTGTGGATTTGGTAAAATCGAAATTAAATCAAGACTACCAAATTATTTGGGCAACAGGTCGCAATCAATATGATACGGTAAAAGAAAGTTTTGAAAATAGCACAATGTCAGTAAAAAATTTGAAAAATGTCAAGGTTTTGCCTTATATTTATAATATGGAAGAATTAATCAATGTAGCAGATTTGGTCATCTGTAGAAGTGGAGCCATGACCATTACAGAACTTACCATTTGCTCAAAACCGGCAATTTTTGTGCCACTTCCATCAAAATCAGCAAATCGACAAGAAGACAATGCCCGTGTTTTAGAAAAATTAGGTGCAGCCAAAATCATTCTGAATCATGAGCTAACAGGCGAAAAATTAGCGAACGAAATTGATGATGTTATCAAAGATAAAGCCAAGTTAGAAAAAATGGGAAAAGCAGCCAACCAAATTGCGCCACATGATGTAGAAGAAAAAATTTATGAAGAAATTAGAAAAATTGTGAAAAATAAGAAGTAGTAAAGAGGGAAAATAAATGAACGAAACCTATGATTTTTATATAGCAGGAAGAATGAGAAATAAAGAAAAAATTTTAGAAATTTGTGATATATTAGATGATTTGCAAATTTCATATTATTGTTTTTTAAAAAATGAGCAATCACATCAGAGTGCTGGATTGGATATAAATAAGAATCCGGAAGATTTAGCAAAAGAATTTGAAGGAATGCCACTTGATAGCAAATCTGTGCAGGTGATTTTTGAAGCTGATTTAGAAGGAATAAGAAAATCGAAGAATCTTTTGCTGGTATTACCAGCAGGAAAATCTTCCCATATAGAAGCAGGCATTGCCTATGGATGGGGCAAAAAGTGTTATGCGATTGGTGAGTATGATGTAACGGATTCGTTATATTCAATTTTTGAAGAAATTTTTAAGGACAAGAATGAATTACGAGAATTTTTAGAAAAATATGCTTAAAACATAAGTACGCTAAACAAAGGCAGATAAAAATTTGATTTTGTTTAGTACAATAAACAAAATCAATAAAATTGATAACTTTGTTTATTACACTAAAATAAAAAACTTTATTGAATAAGGAGAAATTTGAAATGAAAAATGTTATTTTAACAGGCGCCAGCGATGGTTTAGGGAAAGCATTTGGCGAGCTATGTGTTGAAAATGACATGAATGTGATTGCTTTGTGTAGAACAAAGCCAAATTATGCATGTGATTTTATTAAAACAGATTTGAGTTGTGAAAAGGCAATTCAAAGTGCTTGTCAGCAAATCAAAGAAAAATATAGTAAAATTGATATACTAGTTAATTGTGCAGGCGTGATGAGCGCGCAAAAGTTAGAGGAAGTTACTTTTGAAGAGTTAGATAATTTGATGCGTGTTAATTTATTGGCTCCAATTTTTTTGACTACTCAGCTGATGACTTTAATCAAACAAAGTCAAACAGATATTTTAAATATTGGTTCAACCTGTGGAACAAAGGCGGGTTATCCAGACCAATTGGCGTATACGACTTCGAAATGGGGCATGAGAGGTGTAAGCTATAACTTGCAGGAAGAATTAAAGAAATATAAAAATCGAGTGATTCAATTTAATGTTGGTGGTATGAATACAAGAATATTTGCAAAATATACAGGCAAGGAAATTGAGCATCCAGAAGAATGGATGGACCCTCAAGAAATTGCAAAATTGATGTTTTCTCTTTTGAGTTTGCCAAAGCAAATTGAAATTAGTGATATTACGATTAATCGCAAAAATGCATAAAAGTTAGATGAGTAACATAGAAGAAATATAAAAAAATCAGGAATACCCTTTTATACATATAAAGCAAACTGAACAAAAACGAATAAAATATAATTTTTGTTTATTGTACTGAACAAAAATATGAAAATAACTAATTTTGTTTAGTATAATAAACAAAATTGTTGACATCAGGAAGAAATTACTGTATAATGAAAAAAGGGGGAGAGTTTTATGATTATTCGTGAAAGATATTTATCTAAAATTAGACCATTTTATGACCAAGATTTGATAAAAGTCATCATGGGAATTAGAAGATGTGGCAAATCTGTGATATTGTTACAAATAATGGATGAGTTAAAAGAGAAAGGAATTCCAGAATCTCAGATTATTTATATTAATTTTGAATATGAGGATTATGCATTTATTCAAAATGACATGGATTTGCATCAATTTATGAAAGAAAAAATGATAAACAAAGAAAAGTATTATTTATTTTTTGATGAAATTCAAAATGTGGAACATTGGGAAAAGGCAGTTAATTCATTAAAGGCATCTAAAAATGTATCGATATTTATTACAGGTTCGAATAGCGACTTGCTATCTGGAGAGCTTGCGACACATATAGCAGGACGATATGTAAGCTTTAAAGCCTATCCATTTACGTTTAAAGAAGTCTGTGAATTAAAAAATATAACAGATAAAAAACAAATTGCAGAAGCATTTGAAGATTATATGATTTGGGGTGGAATGCCACAAAGATTTATGATGACAGATGAAATTCAGACGAGAACCTATTTATCAGACATTTATAATTCTATTTTGGTAAAAGATATCATTGCTAGATTTAACATAAAAGATTTAGATTTATTTAACAGAATTGTAGAATATATTGTTACAACGCCATCACAGAATTTTTCTGCAGAAAGTCTGTCCAATTATTTTGCTGATAAAGATGACAGGGAAGTTGCCAAAATTACCTTATATAACTATTTGGAATATATGACAAAAGCAATGATTGTGAATAAAGCAGACCGCTATGATGTGAGAGGAAAAAGAATCTTGAATGGCAAATACAAATATTATTTGACTGATTTGGGGATTGGTCAAATTATGAATATTGGAAAAAGACCACAATTGGGAGCCTACTTGGAAAATATTGTTTATAATCAATTAATTGCTTCTGGCTATGATGTAAAAGTTGGAAATTTAGGAAATGGCGAAATTGATTTTATTGCAACAAGGTTCAAAGAAAAAATATATGTGCAAGTCGCCTATATTTTAGCGGATGATTCTGTTGTTGAAAGAGAATTTGGTGCCTATAAAGGAATCGAAGATAATTATCCTAAATATGTTTTAACAATGGATAAATTCGATTTTTCACAAGATGGCATTATTCATAAAAATGTGATTGATTGGTTATTGGAGCAATAATGATAGAGGAAACACATAAGAAAAATTGTGGAAAATACTTGTCAAATTCAAAATAATAGAGTATACTTGACAAGAAGAATGAAGTTTTAGGAGAGTTTTTATGGTTGATAAATTAGTAATTGTTGAGTCGCCGGCAAAGGCGAATACAATTAAAAAATTCCTTGGTGGAAAAAGTAAAGTGGTAGCTTCTATGGGGCATATTCGAGATTTGCCAAAATCCAAAATGGGAATTGATATTGAGCATGATTTTGAACCACAATATATCAATATCCGTGGAAAAGCGCCTTTGATTAATTCGCTCAAAAAAGATGCAAAAAATGCCAAAAAAGTCTATCTTGCAACTGACCCGGACCGTGAGGGAGAGGCGATTGCATGGCATTTGGCGTATCTTTTGGGAATTGACCAAAATTCGATTTGCCGTGTGACATTTAATGAAATTACGAAAGATGCAGTCAAAAGTGCGATGCAAAATCCAAGACAAATTGATTTGAATTTAACAGATGCACAGCAGGCAAGACGTGTGATTGATAGAATTGTTGGTTACAAAATCAGTCCGGTTTTGTGGAAGAAAGTAAAACGTGGTTTGTCTGCAGGTAGGGTGCAATCGGTTGCGGTTGCTTTGATTGTTGAACGTGAGGAGGAAATTGAGAAATTTGTTCCAGAGGAATATTGGAATATTTATTTGAAGGCGTCTGACAAAAAAACAAAAACGAAGTTTGATTGTAAATTTATCGGAAAAGATAAAAAGAAAATGGAATTGCATTGCAAAGAAGATGTGGACAAGGTTTTGGCAGATTTGGAAGGCGCCAAATATCAAGTGGTTGATATCAAAAAAGGTGAGAAAAAGAGAAATCCAGCGCCACCATTTACGACAAGTACGATGCAACAAGAGGCGTCCAGAAAATTGAATTTCGCGATTAAGAAAACCATGTCAGTAGCACAAGGTTTGTATGAAGGGATCAAGTTGCCAGAGCAAGGAACGACTGGTTTGATTACTTACATGAGAACAGATTCTACGAGAATTTCAGAAGAAGCAAGAGCTGCGTCGAAAGAGCATATTACGAAAACGTATGGGGACAATTATTATGAAAATCGTTTTTTCAAAACGAAGGGAGATGCACAAGATGCGCATGAGGCCATTCGTCCAACGTATATTCATATTACACCAGAGAGTATCAAAGAATATTTGACGCCAGACCAATATAAATTGTATCGTTTGATTTATAATCGTTTTATTGCAAGTCAAATGGCGGCTGCCGTGTTCGATACAGTAGCTGTTTCCATTGATGGAAATAACTATAATTTCAGAGCCAATGGGCAAACTTTGAAGTTTAAAGGTTTTATGACTTTGTATATAGAAGGTGAAGATGTTCAAAAAGAGGAGGATTTTACACAAATTCCAGAATTGGAAGTGGGAGAAGAGGTCAAGAAAGAGAAAATTGAGAGTAAGCAAAGTTTTACAGAACCACCGCCACGTTATACAGAAGCAAGTCTTGTCAAGACTTTGGAGGAAAAGGGAATTGGACGTCCAAGTACGTATGCGCCTACGATTACGACAATTTTGGCAAGACGTTACATTGAAAAAATTCAAAAGCAATTGGTTCCAACAGATTTGGGAAAAATTGTCAATAAATTGTTGATAGAGAATTTTTCGAACGTCATTAATGTGCAGTTTACTGCCAAAATGGAGGAAGAATTTGACAAAGTTGCTGAAGGACAGGAAAAATGGAAAGATGTGATTCGTGAGTTTTATGGACCTTTTGAGCAAGTTGTTGAAAAAGTGGAAAAAGAGTTGGAGCATGTGAAGTTGGAATATGAAGAATCTGATGTGCAGTGTGAGAAATGTGGCAGAATGATGGTGATTAAATATGGAAAATATGGTAAGTTTTTGGCGTGCCCAGGTTATCCAGAATGCCAAAATGCGAAGCCAATTATTGAAACCATTGATGTGCCATGTCCAAAATGTGGAAGTGTTGTGCAAGTTAGAAAAACAAAGAAAAAACGTACGTTTTATATTTGTGAAAATAATTATGAAGATAATCCAAATCGATGCACGTATATTTCGTGGAATAAACCAAAGCCAGGCGAAGTTTTTGTGGAAAATGAAGACGCAACCGAGATAGAAAAGGAGACGAAAACCAAGGCAAAGAAGGAGGCTGCAAAGAAAACGACCAAAAAGAAAACAACAAAGACCACCAAAAAAGCCAAGAAATAAAACGTAGGGGCACGAGGTATCGTGCCCAGAAAACTGAGAGCACAAAATCATCATTTTGTCAAGTTGACATTTTAGCGAAAATGTGCTATAATAAAAGGTTAGGGATAGATAAAATGGTAGGGAGAAATTCCTTATGATAAAATACGAAAGGTAAAAAGAAGTATGGAAGAAGAAAATCAAAAAAATTCAGTGGATAAATTTTTTCAAGGAGATTTAGAAGAGGCAACGAAGTATGAAAATAGTTCAAAAGCTATTTTTGTAGCTGTCATTTTGATATGTCTGATTGTATTGATTGTATTTTTTTGGATGTTTTTTATGATTTTTCGTTTGGCAATGTAGTGTGAATTTGAGAATTAACAGAATGGAGTAATTTATGGAGAATATAGAAATTGAAGAAAAAATAAAAAAAGTAAATAAAAAATTAAAATTAAATATAATTATTTTTCTAATTCAAATTGTTTTGCTGGTAGGAATAGAAATTCAAATGACACGTGATACAGGAAGTTGTTCTCGTATGGATCCGATAGAGATACATGCTCATAATTCACAATTTCTAGCATATGAAGGAAAACAAAAAGGAAATCAAGTTAAAGCATTGATTAGTACGATTAGAAGAAATAATTACGAGTATTCAGATAGGATGATTACAATTCTTTTTTCTTCTAATACAATAAAGCAAGTAGTTAATTTATCTGAAGATATAGAAGATCCTAATGGGGAGTATAATTATTCAATAAAAGATAGAACTATTTATTTTGTAACATTTACAATGGATAATGATGGTTTGGTTGATACTTGTGAAATACATGTTTATTCCGATGCTGATTTAAATAGTGAAAAATAAAAGGAGAGAGTGAAATGGACTCAATCAATAAGTTAGAAAAAGAATTGAAGAAAAAGGAAAAAATTACAGATGTATTAATCGTATTAAATATCATAATGGCAATTGTGGTAGTGATTTCTTTAAGTGACTTATGGATTAATTCTACTACTAGTCATATGGCTAAACCAATTATTTATTTATACCCAGAAACAGAACAAGAAGTGAGTGTGGAATTGGGAAATCCAGAGAAATTAAGTTGTTCGTATCCAAAGTATGAAGATGGCTGGAGGGTGTTGGCGAAGCCGAATGGAGATTTGATGGATTTGGCGACTGGACGAAATTTATATGCGTTGTATTGGGAGGGAAAAAATTATAATTTTTCCAATGGAAAAGACGGATTTATGGTAAAAGGCGAAGATAGCGCGAAATTTTTAGAGGAAAAGTTGGAAATTTTGGGCTTAAATGAAAGGGAAGCTGAGGAATTTATTGTGTATTGGTTGCCCAAATTAGAGGCAAATCCATATAATTTTATAAGATTTTTAAGTGACGAAGAAATTAGAGAATATATGCCATTGAATATTACACCAGAACCAGATACGACAATTCGAGTGATGATGGAATACAAAAAAGTTGTTGTGCCTTATGAAGTGGAAGAACAAGAATTGGTGACACCAGAAAGAAAAGGTTTCACAGTCGTTGAATGGGGTGGAAGTGAGATAAAATAGAAAGGAGACGAAAATGGATAGAGCAATTAAAGGTTTAGCATATGAGGGAAAAGTAAGTATTGTGGCAAGCGATACAACAGAGTTGGTGGAGCAGATTAGAAATCTGCATGACTTGACGCCAACGACTACGGCAGCATTGGGAAGAGTTGCTACGATTGCAGGAATGATGGGCTTGACAGAATTGAAGGATACAGATGATAGCATCACAATTCAAATAAACGGAAAAGGTCCGATGGGAAGCATTGTTTGCGTTGTGGAACGAGAAGAGGCAAAATCTTTTATAAAATTGTATGCGCAAAATTCAAAAGTGGAATTGCCGTTAAACGAAAATGGCAAAATTGCAGTTGGACAAGCGGTTGGCACAGACGGATTTTTGAATATTATTCGACAAAATGAGATAACAAAACAATCTTACAATGGTTTGGTTCCATTGGTTTCGGGTGAAATTGCAGAAGATTTTACGCAGTATTTTGCACAATCTGCCCAAAAGCCAACCGTTATAGCTTTAGGTGTGTTAGTCAATAAAGATGGTGTTAAAAGAAGTGGTGGCTATATGATACAATTAATGCCAGATGCCACAGAAGAGGAAATTTCTAAAATAGAAAAGTCGATTGCAAAAGCACAAAGTATGAGTCAAATGTTAGATCAAGATATGACTTTAGAAGATATAGCAAGAACCGTTACTGGAGATGAAAATGCGTTATTTTTAATCAATGATTTAGGAATTGAGTATCGATGCGATTGCTCGAAAGAAAGATTTGCAGATGGTTTGGCATCCATTGGAAAAGCAGAACTTGAGAAAATCATTGAAGAGGATGGCAAGGCGAATACAAAATGCCATTTTTGCAATAAAGAATATAATTTTTCGAAAGAAGAGCTTGAAAAAATGATAGAAATGTAGGTGAAAAATATGAAGAAAGAACCAAATAATATAGAAACTTTAATAGAAGAGGGGATGAATGGCTATAAGCCTACAGCATTTGACGAGAGAATATCGAGAGATAAACTTTCTAGTAGAGCAAATGCTATTTTGGAATATCTGAATGGACATATTATAAAAGAACAGTCGCCAGTTGCTTTGGAAAGTGAAGTTGCATTGCATAATAAATTTTGGGGAACAATTCGACCACAAGAAGAGATCTATCAATCAGATGATTTGAAAAAGTTTGATGCTTATATTTTGCATTCCATGAAAGAAGCTGTGAAGAGTGGAAAAATTGAGAAAAGTGCTTTGGGAAAATTTGGCTATTTTGTAGATATGGTAGATTATGCTGAGCGTGTGGTAGAAGGACTGGATGCAAGAGGAAAAGCGATTTCTGAAAAAAAGTTGAATCGTATTTTGAAAAGAGCAATTTCAGAAGCTAATTTAAGAATGGTAAAGGAAAAATATCGTGAGTCAGTTGTTAAAGCTAATAGGAGAGAAAATGCAAAACAAAAATTAAACCAGTATGCGTTGGAAATTCCAGAGGAAGAAATTAAGAGACATATGCCACAATCGGACTATCCAGAGCAGAGAGAATCGCAAATGTTGGCTTTATTTAGAGCATATCAAACTGAAGACTATTATTCTCCAAATAGGATGGAAATCACGGATAGGAATAATAGGATGGATGTAATGAGAAGTGTTTTAAGTGGTGATAGAAGAGTTCCATATAATGGACCAATTTATGTGACGCAAGATGATGTCACTGCAATTGCAAAAGTGAGCCAGGCGTTTAGGCAGACAAAAAATGAATTGGAAAAAGGAAAACAAGTAGAAGGAATTTCTAAATGGGATCCGACACTGTCAGGTGAAACGATCATGAATACAGCAGATTCATTGATTGGAATAGCAAATGTTGTCAGAGAAGAATCACAACAATATAGTTTAAGTACCATTTTAACAAATGATATGGTACAAAATGTTTTAGAGAAAAATTTGGCGAAGGAAGCTTTAGGAAAAGAAAGTTATGCAGGACTTGCCAAACAGCAGAAAGTTTCTGTTTTACAGAAAGCCAAAGGATTTGTTGCTAATGCATTAGGAAAGTTAAAATCGATGATAAGAAATCAAGATGAACAAAAATAGTGTGTGAAATGGAGGAACAGATGGAGTTAGTAAAACAAGTATCTTGCGAAGTGGAAGAGGTTTTAGCACATACAAGTTTAGAATTGCTTCAAAAAATTCCACCAGAAGTTAGAAAATTTTTTAAAGAACATTCAGAAGATGTAGAACATTATGTAACAAAATATGATGCGAATATTCCATTGGAAAAACAAGATTTGCTTGAAGAAACGAAAGGAATTTTGAGTTGGTTTTATCGAGATTATTGGTGTACAGAGGAAGAAAAGCAAGAAACCGAAAAAATTTGGTATCAAAATGAAGAAGCCTATCAAGAGGAATTGAGGAAAAAATATAAGGTAGATGTTTTTCAAAAAGATGAAAAGGAGATTTTGAAGGAACTTGATAATCTGCCAGAAATTGTTGAGAAAAAGTGGTATACCAGATTGTTTGAGAAAATAAAAAGTTTCTTTTTTCGTAAATAGAAATAGAAGCATAGTATGAATTTTATGAAAATTGCCAAAAATAAATTTGAAAAAAGACAAAAGGAGGAAAAACGATGCAATTTAAGTTTCGCCCACAGGGAGTATGTTCCCAAGAGATGATGGTAGATATTGAAGAGGGTATTATTAAAGAGGTTAAAATTGTTGGAGGTTGTGCCGGAAATACAGTTGGAGTGTCTAATTTGTTGGTGGGCATGACGGTTGATGAAGCCATTAAGCGTTTGAAAGGAATTCCTTGTGGTTTAAAAGGAACATCATGCCCAGACCAGATGGCAAGAGGCTTAGAAGAAATCAAAAAGAAGATTGGGTAGAAAGATAATCAGCGATTTTTTGAAATTGTTCTAAGGTTAATTTTTCGCCACGAATTTTCAAATCGATTTGTAAGGCGCCTAACATTTTTTCTAAAGATGCACGGTCACCGAAATTGCCATTTATTAAAGTATTAATCAGCGTTTTGCGTTTTTGCAAAAACGCTATTTTTATGATTTTGAAAAATAATTCTTCATCCAATGGTTTAATGCGGGGGTCTTGCAATAATTCTAGATGAATGACACTAGAATCTACTTTTGGGCTTGGAATAAAAGATGTGTTTGGAACTGGAATGACCAATTTTGGATTAGTATAATAATGAATACTGTACGTAATGGCACCTGTATTTTTGCCACCAGGAATCTCCACAAGACGCTCTGCCACTTCTTTTTGAACCATAACCGTAATGGATTTTAAATTTAGTTTGCTTTCCAATAATTTCATAATAATTGGAGTTGTAATGTAATAAGGCAAGTTGGCAACAACTTTGACGTGCTGAAAGAATGACAAATTGGTTTGAATTAAATTTGCCAAATCTACTTTTAAAACATCTTGATTGATTAATTCAAAATTATCGTATAAATAAAATCGATCATGCAAGATGTCTAACATTTTTTTGTCAAGTTCGATACAAATGACTTTGCCAGCTTTTTCTAGGAGGTGTGCCGTTAATGTACCGAGTCCAGGACCGATTTCGATGATAACATCGTCCTTAGAAATGTCAGCAGCTTCGACAATCCCATTTACGACAGTTTCGTCGATTAAAAAATTTTGTCCGAAATTTTTATTCGCAGTAATATGATATTTTTTCATCATTAATTTTGTTTCTTGTATTAAATCCATTTTTAAATCCTTATCTTTTTTTATATTATAATACTTATTAATAGGAAAATCAAGTAAAGGAAATGATTTTTTGTATATTACAAAACAGTAACAATATAAAATTTGTGTAACATTGACAAAAATCATTGACAAGTGTTGTTATGAATGCTAAAA
>CANSTR010000031.1 GCA_947649935.1 uncultured Clostridia bacterium | reverse complement strand
TATAAGTCTTTTGTACCCCCGGTATAACCGGGGGTTTCTTCTTAAATTAATAAAAGACGAGGAGTAAAATTATTACTCCTCGCCAATCTATGTTAAACTCCCACCCTCCATAAAAAGAAAGGAGGACTACATAGATTTTGCCGGACAAAAAACATCCGAGAAACTTTGAATATTATGAATATCCAAAATTTCTTTTGCAAAATATATGTTAATTATATTTTACTATAATTTTCATAAAAAGTCAATACTTTTTTGCAATTTTTTTCCTTTTTAGACAAAAAATAAACTCATCATATACCCGCAATACAAACAAAAATAAATGATTCCATTCATTCTGCTCATTTCATTTTTTGGTGGTATGGCTGGGAATAGCGCCAAAATAAGCGTTCCGACGATTAGAATGGCTAAATCTTTATTATAACTCATGTTATACGTAATCGGATGGATCGTTGCTGATACGCCAATAATCAACAACATATTAAAAATGCAAGAACCAATGATATTTCCAATGGCAATATCACTTTTGCCCTTCATCGCAGCAGACACACTCGTCACTAATTCCGGCAAACTGGTTCCCACTGCCAAAATCGTAACACTAATAATTTTCTCACTTAACCCAATGATTTCCGCAACTTTCACGCTATTTTCTACCACAAAATCGCCACCAATTTTTAGTGCCAACACACCAAGGAAAATAGAAAACAAATCTTTCAGCGGATGGCTCAATGGTTCGTCTTGCGTTTGGCTCTCGCCTTCTTTGTCGAATTCTTCTCCCTTGAACGCCATCAGAATGGTATACCCAATAAATAGAAGAAATAACACAATTAAAATAATTCCCTCTAGCCTTGTGATATCTTTTCCCAAATTGCACATCACCATAAAAATAATGGTAATGATTAAACAAAGTGGAATTTCAATCAGCCTTGTTTCACGTTGAAAACGAATCGATTGAATGATGGACGATACGCCCAAAATCAAAAATAAATTCGCAATATTACTTCCTATAATATTGCCCAACGCCATGTCTGGATAACCTTCTAAGGCTGATGTGATGCTGACAAACAATTCTGGCATCGAAGTTCCAATGGAAATAATCGTCAGCCCAATGATGATTTCTGGAATGTGAAATCGTTTAGCGATATTGCTCGCGCCCTCTACTAAAAAGTCAGCGCCTTTGATTAAAAAAACAAATCCTACGATAATTAAAACAATGGATAAAGCCATAATTTTCCCTCATTTCTAAAAAATTTCTAAATGTTCCAACAAAATTTTCACGCCCATTAATAGCAGAATAACGCCTCCCATTAACTCGGCTTTATTTTCATATTTGCTTCCAAATTGATTGCCTATTTTTACGCCCAACAATGAAATCGCAAACGTAATGATTCCAATCAGTGTCACAGCTAATAACAAATTGATTTTCAAAAACGCAAAAGTAACACCAACGGCTAAAGCGTCAATACTTGTTGCGATGGCTAACAATACCATGGTTTTAAAATCAATATCCTCATTACAATTTTCACTTTCGCCACCAAAAGATTCTTTTATCATATTGCCACCAATAATCACTAATAAAATAAAGGCAATCCAATGGTCAATGGAATCCACAAAACTTTGAAATGCCGAACCTAAAAAGTAGCCAACTACCGGCATTATTGCTTGGAAAATGCCAAAGTATAAAGCAATGATAATCGCTTTTTTCCAATCTAATTTTTTCATGGAAAGACCTTTGCAAACCGCCACAGCAAACGCGTCCATGGCAAGCCCAATTCCAATCAAACTAATTTCTAAAATTCTCAAGTTTCTTCACACCTTTAAAAATTCATTTCTTTTATAAATATTTTACAATTTTGTGATTTATTCCTTTTTTACAGTATTTATATCTTACCTTATCTGCATAGAAATGTCAAGTTTTAATTTCTAATACTTACCATAATTTCCTTGACTTTTTATGGCAAGCGTAATATAATGCAAACAATGTTTTGAGAAAGGAATTTTAAAATGAGAATTGGAATTGATATTGATGATGTGATTGCCGAAACTTCGCTTTCAATGAAAGATTATATTGAAAAATATGACACAACTGGTGACGTTTCCAAATACATAGTAGAAATTATGAGAGGTGAAATTCCGACTAAACCAGTAAAAGACTTTTTGGATGCCTATTGTCTTTCTATTTATAAAGATGCCAAAGTAAAAGCACATACTAGTGAAGTGCTTCAAAGATTGATAAAGGCTGGAAATGAAATTTATATGGTTACTTCGAGAGGTGAAATAAAATATAAAGGCTCTGAAAATTTCACACTAGAATACTTCAAAACAAACAACATTCCCTACACCAAAATTCTATTTAACTCTTTTGAAAAAGCTAGCATTTGCAAAGAAAATCAAATCGACGTCATGGTAGATGATTCTGCTAAACATTGCATGGAAATTAGGCAAGCAGGCATGCGTAGCATTTTATTTACTTCGGATGTCAATAAAGAAATCGATGTGCCAATTACACGCGTGAATGATTGGTTAGAATTGGAAGAAAAATTACTAGCAATCAAAAAGGAGGAAAACTAAAATGGAGTATTTGGATATTTTAGATAGAAATGGCAATAAAACTGGTGAAGTAAAACCAAGAAAAGAAGTGCATTCGAAAGGTTACTGGCATAAAGGTGTACATGTTTGGATCATCAATTCCCAAAAAGAATTATTAGTTCAAAAAAGAAGCGCAATCAAAGATGTTTATCCGAATAAATTATATGTTTCCGCAGGAGGTCATTTTACTAGTGGCGAAGATGAAAAGGAAGGAATTAGACGAGAAATTTTAGAAGAAATCGGTGTCGAAATTCCGGCTTCTCAGTTACAATATTTGTTTACTTTTTCCCAAGAAGTTTCTGAAAACAATGGTACTTTTTTGGATAATATGTTTTATGATGTTTATTTAGCAGAAGTTGATTTAGATCTTGACAAATTAAAATTGCAAGAAGAGGAAGTCAGCGAAGTTATCAATATTCCTTATCAAGAATTTGAAAAAATGATTCAAAATCATGATCCGAATATTGTCAATCATCCAGAAGGATATGCAAAATTATTTAAGATTTTGCATGAAAGATATGACGAAAAAGAATGGGATTTCGATAGATAAAAATAATGAAAAATTCTAAAATGTTAATTTCAGTTGACAAAATGTTAACTTTGGTTGACAAGATGTAAGGTTTGGCTGACAATTTGCAAGCTAAGCCTTACATCTTTTTCAAACTCTCACACTAGGATCCGAACGTTTCATATAATTGATATAGCCCTGATCAATTTTTTTCCAAGTATCAATTTTATCATTTAAAACTTGTCTATCAATCGCTTCATTAGAAAGTTTTTCATACTGTTCTATCATTTCATTTTTATAATTCTCTGGGCAAACTCGGCTAAGTATTCTAGCTATATCCGAATATTTATCACCTACTCCTGCAAATCCAAAATCAATAATGGCTGTAACGTGATTCTTTTCATCTATAATAACATTGCTAGAATTCAAATCTCCATGTACAAAACATTTTTGTGTTTCATTAAAAAAGCTATCTTTTTTCCAAAAGGCTTTATCTTCCTCACTATAAAAAGTGGTTACTAACCCATTTAAGAAATCAGATATTTGAATCCAATCGTCATTTTTTCTTACTTTAATTTGATGCAATTGAACCATAAAATCTGCCATTTCGTGTGCTACTATTTTGATTTCTTCACTAGATAAGTGTTCCATTTTGTTCGCTAGCGTCTCTCCTGGAAATTTTTTATGGATACTAAAAGGTCTTCCTTCGTCATATAACAACTCCAATTTGACTGTATTAAACTTGGTTTTACCATGAATAAAACTCGTAAATTTCGCGTCTTTTTTAATGGCAGCTACCCAAAAGTCATTTCTTGGAAAACGGAAAAAGAAATCCCCTTCATTGGTATGAGCCTCGTAAACAATGTTCGTCCATCCTGTATCAATTAAATCAAGCGAGAAAATCTCTTTTCCTTGCAATGCCTTGTGAATCATCTGCTCAAAATTTTCCTCCGCTGTAAAATACGCTTTTTTCAAAACCAATTCCCCCTTTAATTTGTATCTTGTAACATTTTCTTGACGGCATCTATTATCTTTTGGTCAGTTTCTTCATTGTATTGATTATAGGTCACATAATCAAACATATTTCTCAACGTTTCATCTGAAGTGATTTTTTGATAATGTTCATCAATCTCCAACAACCTTGCTTTTTCAACTTCTGGTTTCAAATTTCTTTCCCTTGTTTTTGCCTTCGGAATTTCAATATCCGTTGGCAACAAATAAAGTGTTCGAAGATTTGGACAAACTTTTTTCCAATCATAAATCGTTGTCCAATGCAATTCAAAAACCATATTTCTGTCGGAAAAAATTTCTTCTTTCGTATAGGCATACGTATTTCCCAAAAGTTCAAATTCATACGCAATTTTATCTTGCTTTCTCAATTCTTCAAGCTCTGTCTCGCTCATAAAAATTTTATCTTCCCCATTTTTCTCGCCTACGCGAGGCTCTCTTGTGGTCACAATCTTCACTTTCTCAAAATTCAATTCTTGAACCAGCAAATCTTTATAATACGATTTGCCAATTCCTGTTACACCAGCAATTCCAAGTATCATATTATCCTCCTAAATCACAGTAACTGCTTTGCATTCCTGCATGGTATTATTTTTAAATTCATAATGCCTATCGCAAATTTTCTTAATTTCATCGCGATGCGTCACAATCATCACTGTTTTATGTTTCAAATATTTTTCAATCAAATTCACAATCAATTTTTCGGTTTCTTTATCCAAATTCGAAGTTGGCTCATCTAAAATATACACTTCTTTATCCAGCAAAATTCCTCGAATAATATTCAACCTTTGCTTTTGTCCAGCAGACAACTTCAAGCCTCTTTCGCCAACAATCGTATCCAAACCTTTTTCCGATTTTTCAATCCATTCTTCCAATCCTGCTTCTTTTAAATATTGCATCAATTGTGAATCTTCTATCTTTTTTCCTAAACACAAATTCTCACGAATCGTCAAATCAAACAAATCAATTTCTTGCGAAATATACGCCAAATCTAATTTTTCTTCTACCACTTTTCCATCCATCTGATAGCAAGCATTTTCCACTTCGATATCTTTTGCTAAAATGTTCAAAAACGTGGTTTTGCCTTGCCCAGACTTTCCTACAATGCTGATTTTTTCACCTTTTTTTAAGTAGAAATTTGGAATGGAAATCGTCGTTTTTGTTTCATCATTGTATTTAAAATGCAAATTAGAAATTTCAATTTTTTCCCAATTTTCCATCACACTTTTTTCTTCTTCATTCCCAACAATTTTCTCCACTTGATTTGTGGCTGCTTGAAACTTATTATAATGAATAAATAAAAAAGTTAAATCTTTCAACTCAGCTCTCAATAAATCGAAAATTGTAGCATAAAACAACAAACTCGATAAAATATTAACTCCACTTTTCATTTGAAAATACAAATTTACCAAAACAACCACATACATCATATACACAAAAGCATTGATTCCATTGCTACGAAACGAATAAAACAAATTTAATTTCTCTAATTTTGGCAATACTTTTCCAAATAATTCCTCATTTTTTTGGCTAGCAAATTTGCCTGCCTTTAATCTTTTGACTGTTTTTGCATTTTGCAAAAAATCCACGTAACTTGAATTGTATTGTGCATATTTTTCATTATAGTCCTCTTGAACGCAAACTACTTTTTTACCAAGCCATAAATTATAACAAACCATTCCTGTAATCATTGCTAAACATATAAAAAACATACGTATGTCTTGATTTATCACTTGCACCAAAAACATGATAACAGATACAGAAAATCCACTTACTGTTTCAAAAATTTGCTCCATAAATTCTTCTGCTTCATCTGAAATAATGTCAATTTGTTTTTTCAAAAAACCATTGTGAACATTGTTTATGCGAAATGGTTTCATTTTTAACACACGATTAAAATATGCCATTTGCAATTCTTTTGCATAAACATTTTCAAATTTCAAAATATAAATAATCCAAATATGATTTAAGCTAACTGCGATTATTTTTGTTACGATAATCCAAAAAATCAAAGCTCCAAATCGCTCAATTGTAAATGGCTCTCTTGTAAACCACGCTAAAAGTGCTGGTGTTATGTAAAAAAATACATTGGTTAAAAAAGCATCGATAAAACACAGCACAAACTTCTTTTTATCTAAAACTTGAAAAGCAAATTTCATGTCGCATTCCTTCCTTGTTTCAAGATTTTTTTATTATACCACACCAAATCAAAAAAAGGAAGTCTTTTCACAAAGGTTTCACAATTTATTCATCTTTTTGTAAAATAGGAAACAAATTTTAGTTGTTATCTTTTGATTTATAACCAAAATCGAACGATTAAAGAATCCTTAATCGTTCGATTTTGCTATTTTTAACACTTCCAATAAAACTTCTTTTAGAAATACTAAAGAAGAAATGAGAAAAATAAAAATGCCGATATTCGCAGTATCGGCATTTTTTTGAGAAAAAATAGTAATACAAATTTTATCTTTATGTGAATTAAGCTATATTTATATTTCTTATACACTTAATTTACATTTTTAGTATATCCTTTTTTTCAAATTTTGTCAATGGTTTTACAAAATTTTTTATTTTATGATTGCCAATAAAAATACACATACAAATACGCCAAATATCATGCCATACTTTTTCAAGCTAACTTTTTCTTTTAATAACCATCTTGATGCCAATATCGTAATGACAACTGAACTTGTTTCTATCACACCAATTACCGAAACATCTCCGTCTAGCATCGCAAAGCGATTGAAAATAGAAGATGTCACATCACACAAAGATTGTGCCACAAAATACTTCTTCGCATCAATTTTTCTAAAATCAAGATATTCCCAACTTTTCGTTAATGCGCAATAAATCAGCACTCCCACAATTGCCATAACAGCATAATTAAATACCACATACAACGGATCTTCAAATTGTGTGATATAAACTTTATTCAAAACTTTTGATATACCATTGCAAAAAACATAACCATAGGCAAATAAAACCGCTGCCCTTTCCTTCTTTTTATCAAGTAATGTCCCATTATCTTCTTGTTTCGCAATCTTAATAGAAAGCAAAAACAACACGATAGAAATCATAATTTGCCAAATCGTAAAATCTTCTTTTAATACAACAACACCTAATACAAAAATAACGATTGTATTACATTTTTTTATTGGAGTTGTAATCGATACTTTTCCATATTTTACACAAGCTAGCGCGCAAAAAAGTCCAATCGATTGCATCATCAATCCAAGAAACATCTCTAGCATATCTCTTAAATTGAAAGCCAAAATAAATTCTGGCTTCATTCCTACACTGATGACAAGCATCATCAAATGATAAGAAAACAATCCCATAATTGCCATTCTTTTGGAATCATTTTTCGAGCATTTTTTCAAGGCAACTGCCGTAAATCCACTAATAATTGTTGATAATAAACACCAATATATCCACATTTTTTCTTTCTTAAAAACCTCATCTTTTTCTTCTGTTTTTATTTTACCTTATCATAAAAATACAAAAAACGCAATTACTTTTCCAATTTTATCGACAATATTTTTCAATTAACTCTTTATATTGCTGAACCAATTGCTGCAAACTTTTCACAGAAATTGACTCATCCACCTCATGCGCTGTCACAGGACCTGCGCCTAAAATGATGCGTTGATTTGGCAAAAAACTTGCTTCTGTGATAAAATCAGAAGTTTTTCTTGAAATCTGCGATGGCTGAAAAAACGCTGACAAGCGATTCAATTCCTCCACTTTTGCTTCATACTTTTTTTGCAAATTTTCAATTTTGGAAACAATCTTTTTTTCCACTTTTTCATCAATGGTTCGAAAATCGACCCAAAATTCACAAAAATCCGGAACCGAATTAATGGCGCTTCCTCCTTGAATTTTACCAAGATTCATCGTCGTATATGGAATAGCAAAATCTGAATTTTCTTCTGTCTTGATTTCTGTTTCATAAAATTCCTGCAAATCGCGAACAAATGAAATCGCGCTCATAATCGCATTTTTTCCTTTTTCTGGCGTACTCGAATGCGCCTTAATACCTTTTAACGAAATATGATATTCTAACAAACCTTTGCTACCAACCATAATTTCATGATTCGTCGGCTCCCCAATTAGCAAAACTTCCGGAAAATTCTTCTCATAAGAAACCACCTCTTGAATGCCAGAAAAACCGATTTCTTCGTCATACGTAAAATACAACTTGATGCCTTTGCTCATTTTTTTCCAATCTATTTCTAGTACCGCTTGTAAAATAGCAGCTATTCCACTTTTCATATCACAGCTTCCTAATCCATATAACATCCCCTTATTCTCTTCTAAATTAAATGGATTCGTACTCCAACTATTTCCTGCTTCAACTGTATCTGTATGCCCTACAAATCCCAAACTCCATTCATCTTTTATACTCATAATTAAACATTTACTTTTATAATCCACATTAAAATCTTTTGTTTCTAAAACACTTTCTATATAATCCATTATTTCTTTATTTTGTTTATCTTTGATAGTCTAAATCCCCTAGAATACCTTTTACACTCATCTTTACTCCTCCTCTACTTTTCCTGTTATTCTTGCTTTTTCTACCACATCTTGTTTTTTATCCAAATTTATACTGATTGAATATCCCGACGGTTGCATTATTTCTAATTTTTCAATTCCTTGTGTACTATTTTTATAAATTGCAGTTGCCAAACTTCCACTACCACAAGCAGTTTCATAATATAATGTATCAATCGTTTTCACCCAAATAACTGGATTGATTTTTATTTTCGTTTTTTCTTTTTCTAATAATATAATTCCTACCGCTTTTTCAGAAGTATTAAATGTCTGCATCATCTTCTTGAATTCTAGTTTTGCAATTTGTTCATCATTTTTTAATTTTTCTATCTCATCTTTTGAAGTTTCTTCATCTACTACCCCCAATAAAATTCCATCTAATTTTACTAAATTAAATTTGCCTTTTTTCTCTATTAAATCATTTATCTTTTTATTCATCGGCATATCCACATACACTTCTTTTTGCTCTGTTATTCCGCCGATTAAACTTTCTTTGCAACCAGAAACTTTTATTCCGATTTCTCCACATTTCCCCTTCAAATATTTCCAAATCGCACATCTTGTTGCATTAACGCAAAACTCTCCACCAGCCATTTCTAGCTGATTTTCTTTTTTGCTAATAAATCCAACTTGTTCAACTTCTCTATTCTCATTTAAAAGCTTAGCATTAACCATTTTTCTCTCCACATCGCTGTATTCATTTCCAATTACAAGAGCTGTTTTATTTCCACCCGGATTGAAAATCTCAAATTCAATCTCCATATTTTCTACTACTTTCATTTTTTTCATTCAAATCACCCTTTCTTAATTTCAAAATTTTAATTTTTAACAAACTGCCTATTTTGCATAAGCAGTTTATTTTTAATATTGATATTCACTAGGTTTTATAATCTTAAGGTTAAAAACTTTTACATTCTCAAAATCTTTATCCCCAGTTTCTATTTCTAAATATACCTAAAAATAGATATACTAAAAAAGACTACTTATAAGATTTTTCCTACAAATAGTCTTTTTTAGCATATCTATCTCAAACTATCGTAGGCACAACACTTTTAGCCTGTACCTACGCTATTTTTTAGCGAGTTACAAGCTCCTACGATGATGATGCAATTGCGTATTCAAAAATATTGTTAATTTCATAAAGTTTCCTTTCTTATTTTTATTTTACCATAAAAAGAAAAATTTGTCAAAATTAAATTTCACTTTCAATCTGAATCAAACGATTATATTTCGCCACACGGTCTGTTCTGCAAGGTGCACCTGCTTTGATGTAGCCACCATTGACTGCGACCGCCAAATCACTGATAAACGAATCTTCCGTTTCTCCTGAACGATGTGAAATCACAACTTTATAGCCATTTTGCTTCGCCATTTCGATGCAATCTAACGTTTCTGTAACAGTTCCAATTTGGTTTGGCTTAATCAAAATCGTGTTTGCGACCCCTTTTTGAATGCCTTTTTCAAAACGCGTTCTGTTTGTCACGAAAATGTCGTCACCAACCAACATGACTTTGTCTTTTAGCGCATCACTTAGCTTTTTCCAGCCGTCCCAATCATCTTCTGCTAAACCATCTTCAATAGAAATCAGCGGATATTTTTCTACCAAATTTTTCAAATATTCTACCATTTCATCTGTTGTCTTAAACTCACCTGTTTTCCAGAAAGTATAACCTGTTTTATTTTCTTTTTTTGCTGCGTCGAACATTTCTGTTGCCGCTGCGTCAATTGCCAAATTGATGTCTTTTCCTGGCTCATAACCAGCGTGTCTGATTGCCTCCAAAATATATTTGAACGCCTCCTCTTCATTTTGCAAATCAGGCGCAAATCCGCCTTCGTCCCCCACACCAGTTGCGTAGCCATTTACTTTCAAAATTTTCTTTAGCGCCTGATACACTTCTGCGCCCATTTGAATGGCTTGTTTCGCATTTTGAGCACCAGTTGGCATAATCATGAATTCTTGGATATTGACATTATTTTCTGCGTGTTTTCCACCATTTAAAATATTCATCATCGGGATTGGCATCATTTTTGCGTTAATTCCGCCAATGTAATTATAGAGCGCCATGCCTAATGATTCTGCTGCTGCTTTGCATACCGCCATGGAAACGCCAAGCGTTGCGTTAGCGCCTAATTTTGTTTTATTTTCGCCTGCTAAATTGATTAATTCTTCGTCAATTCGAATTTGGTCGTAAACATTCATGCCTTCGATTTTTTTCGCAATTTTTTTGTTGACGTTATCCACCGCATTCAAAACGCCTTTTCCACCAAAACGTTTTTCATCTCCATCACGCAATTCCAATGCCTCAAATGCTCCTGTTGATGCGCCTGATGGCACAATGGATTTACCGCAAAATCCACCTTCTGTCACAACCTCAACCTGCACCGTCGGATTTCCTCTCGAATCCAAAACCTCCAAAGCCTTTACACTAGCAATTTTTAAACAATCTTTCATATTTAACCTCCTATTTTTCTTTTGGTTATTATTACCAGAAAAATGGAAGCTATGCAAAAATAGGCAAAAAGCCCGCTATCGTTTTTACATGACAGCGGACCCCTGCCCACGGGTTGGTGGACGTCCTACCACCAGAGCTTAAAATAATGCATCATTTGACGTGATGCTGATTTATTCTCTGCCCAATGTTCGCCATTTCGGCAAACATAAAAAAAGTGACGACGCCCATTGATGAGAATCATTGGAGAGAATGTAAACCAAATTTCCAGGTGTTTCATCCATGTTCCATCATGATCCCCATCATAATGCCCGTGAGGGTCTATGGTCCCTTTCGGACCAAGACTCAACCAGCCGGATTCTGTTTTCTTTACAGACCGGGCAAGCCTTCCCTCTCCGAGGCCTCTTTTGACTTCAATCATGTTCAGACCTCCTTTCTATTATTTTATAATTTTATTTTACCACATTTTACATAAAATGTCAAATTTGCATTTCTCACAATTTCTTTTGATTTTCATATCCTATGGAAAGGAGGTTTTTATGAAGAAATTTTTTTGTTTTAATTTAATTTTACTTATCTTTTTATTTGCGCCAATCTCATGTTTCGCAGCGAACTACTCGCGGAATGGATGTGAGTGATTGGCAAGGTTACATTGATTATGCACAAGTCAAAAATGCTGGCATTGAAGTGGTTTACATCAAAGCCAGTCAAGGAGATTCGATTGTGGATGCCTATTTTCGAACCAATTACGAAAATGCGAAAGCAAATGGTTTAAAAGTAGGCTTGTACCATTTTTTAACGGCTAGGTCTGTCGAAGAGGCGGAACAACAAGCTACCTATTTTGCGTCCGTTATTTCTGGAACTTCGCCAGATTGCAAATTAGCCATGGATTTTGAAGTTTTTGGTGATTTAAATGTAGCGCAAATCAACCAAGTTTCTCTTGCCTTTTTGCAAAAAGTACAGAGTTTAACTGGCAAGGAAGTCGTGATTTACAGTGATGCTTCCAACGCAAGCAATACCTTTGGTCCAGAGCTTGCCAGCCAATATCCACTTTGGGTGGCACAGTATGAAGTTGCTTCGCCAGATACTGGAAATTGGTCTACTTATGAGGGATTTCAATATAGTGACATGGGTCGTGTTGCTGGAATTAGCGGTTACACCGATTTAGATACCTTTACAGAAGGCATCTTTTTGGGGTCAAATGAGCCTGTTTCTACGCCAGAAAATACGAAAAATCAAATTACGACTTACACCGTCCAGCCTGGTAATACCTTAAGTCAAATTGCCCAAAATTATGGCACAACTGTTGCTGAAATTGCTGGATTGAATGGAATTGTAAATCCGAATTTAATTTATGTTGGAGAGGCTTTGAAAATTGATACCACAAATGATATTTCTGTGACTACAAGTGACAAATACGAAACCAATCACATTGTTTATACAGTTCAACCAGGCGACACCTTAACTGCTATTTCGCAGAAATATGACGTTCCGATTCGCTGTATTGTTCAATTGAATGATATTGTGAACCCGAATTTGATTTATGCAGGGGAACGTTTGCGCATTGATTTGAATTAGATTTTTGATAAATTTTGGATGTGGCAAGGGCAGATGTGAGCATCTGCCCCTACACATTTTTTTAATTTCCGGTGCTTCGGTATTTTTTTAATGCCCAATTCCAAATTTTTATGGCAATCATCCAAATGAGAAGAGCAATGCATGGCGTTAGCAAAATCAAATAGTTTTGTTGCTGCCCCAAATAATCCAAGGTTGGATAATACGAGGCAAAGGCAAATGGCAAAATACCGCTAATTAATAGTTTGATGAAGCGATTATAAATTCCAATGGGATATTGCGCCAATTTATGCAATTGAAAAACTGACCACACGATTTCATTGGATTTATACGACCACAAACCTGCCACACTGAAAATCGTCTGAATGCCTCCGATGATAAATCCACCTAGAATGCCAAAATACACGATTTTCATCACCAATAAAAACGTCACTGCAATGTGCAATCGAATGAGCATTGCTACAATTAAAATCAGCGAAATGACAATATAACCCAGGGCAGTATAAGATTCGGAATCCCCTAAAATGGAAACAAGCGGATGCACTGGGCGTAATAAAGTGGTATCAAATTTTCCTTTTCTAATTAGCTTTCTGCCAATATCGTAGGTCGCATCAAATAACAATTCTGTTACCGATACAGACAACATCATGACGCCATACAATAGCAATAATTGTTCAAAATTCCAACCTGCAATTGTTTCTGTATTTTGAAAAACAATCCAAATAAAAACCAATTCGATGACTTGAAAGGCTACTTGCGAAAACATGCCTACCAAACAATCGATGCGATAGAGCATCATTTTTTTCAAGGACGCGATTAAAAAAGCGCCGTATAATTTTAGGTTTCGAACCATGTTATCCTCCATTGACGGTAATATTTTTGATAGCTTTATGGAATACAATTTTAGCAAACACATATAAAATCAAAATCCATAGGCACTGTTTTCCAATTACTTGGACGATTTCAATTTGGCTTAATTCGCCAAAATAAATATTGATTGGCGTGTAAACACAATCTTTAAATGGCAAAATATTGGCTATTTTTTGTAGAAATCCTGGGAATAACGTAATAGGCGCTATCATGCCTGAAAAGATGTTCAAAATGGCTCTTTTCAATACTTCCACACCCCAAATAGTGTCTGTATAAAAGGCAGTCATTCCTAAAATTAATTCGAAAAAATAGATGACAACAACCGCTAAACAGACAACGATTACAAAAAACAGAAAATTTAAAATTCCTGCCGGTGGTAAAACGCCAAATAATAAGGCACAAATTCCGAATGTCAAAATGCCGACAATCGTAGCTTCGATTAACTCGCCAATTCGCATGCCAAAATAATACTCAAAATAGGAAATCGGATGCAATAATTCTCTTAAAATTTCGCCTTCTCGAATGGCTGTGCCCATTCCTTCATTAATGCCCCAAACAATAATGGGATTTAACGATACCACTAATATGTAATAAGTTGTGATTTGCTGAAAATCCATTCCCAAAATTTGGTTTCCATTTTGATAAATCGACAACCAAATAAAAATGTACACCGTTATTTCGACCAAAAAATTGAAAATGTATAAAAGCAAGTCAAATCGATAATATAAACTTTCATTGGCGTTTTGTTTGGCAATCGCCCAAATTTTATGTATCATAGATTACGTCACCTCGGTAGATTTCTTTTAAAATTTCTTCTAAGCCTTCTTCTTGAATATGCATATCTAAAATTTCGCAATAATTCGAAATCGATTTTACAATATCCATAATGGTCAATTTGTCGTGGTTAAATTTGACTTTTACATTTTTTTCGCTTTCTTCGATGACTTCAAAATCCTCGTCACTTGTTTCCAATGTGATATTTTTCATTTTATTTTGTATCACAAACTCTGCCACAATGTGTTTTCCATATTGATTTTTGAAGGCTTCTTTTGGACCATCATAAATCATCTTTCCTTTGTCAATTAAGATGATTCTATCGCAAACTTCTTCAATATCCTTTAAGTCATGTGTTGTCAAAATGACGGTCGTCTTTTTCTCTTGGTTGATATCTTTGATGAATTTTCGAATTTTTTCTTTGACCAAAATATCGAGCCCAATGGTTGGCTCATCCAAATAGACAACTTTTGGATTGTGCAAAAAAGTGGCTGCAATTTCACATCTCATTTTTTGCCCTAAACTCAAACTTTTGACCTGCTTTTCGAGCAATTCTTCCAAGTCCAGAATTTCCGTGAATTTTTTCAAATTGGCTTCATACTCTCGTGTTGGAATGTCGTATAATTTTTTGATCAAAGCAAATGATTCAATCACTGGCAAATCCCACCATAACTGCGTTTTTTGCCCAAAAACGGCACCAATTTGGCGATTGTTTTCTAGCCTTTTTTCATTTGGCACAATGCGATTGACGATAACCTCTCCAGAAGTCGGCGTTAGCAAACCTGTTAACATTTTAATGGTAGTCGATTTTCCAGCTCCATTTTCGCCAATGTAGCCGACCAATTCGCCTTCTTGAATCGAAAAACTAATGTCATTCACTGCCGTTAATTCTTTGTATTTCGGATGAAATAAATGCTTGACATAACCAATCATGCCATGTTCTTTTTCACTGATTTTATAGGTCTTCACTAAGTTTTTTACTTCAATCATTGCCATGGTTTCTCCTTTATTTTCAAAATCAATTCATACGTAAATTTTTGCGATTTTAAGCCAATATTTCTATCGTAACTTTCGCCTAAAATTTCATTATTGGAAATCACACGAATTCCCAAAACAGGAACTCCAAAATCATTTGCCACTTTATAAACAGCGATGCTTTCCATGTCCTCACATAAAATCCCATATTCTTGATGCAACCACAAAATTCTATCTGTCTCTTTATTCCAGCAATCTCCGCTTCCCAAAATTCCCAAATGAATTTTGGTTCCTCCATCGTCTACTTCTTGGGCTAATGCAAGTAAATGTTCATCTGCATATTGATAAACAATTTTGTCCGGTTCACCTTCGCTAAAATTGACCAATTCCCACGCTAAACTCTGGCTACCTTCTCCTTCTTTTTGATACAGGGTTTTATAAGAAGTTATGGACAAACATTTTTGTCCCAGCACCATATCGCTTTTCTGTATGTCTTTTCCATAACCTCCTGCTGTTCCTTGACTCAAAATTGCAATTGGTTGATATTTTTGAATTGCAATATAGGTGGCAACAGCAGCATTTAAACTCATCACGTTGCAATGGCAAAGCACCACCGGATAATCTCCCATGGTACCTTTATAAAATCCATATTGATTTACTTTTTCACATTTCGCATTTTCCAATTTTTCTAGCAAAAAATTCATCTCTGCTTTCATAGCTGTCATCACCACAATTGGTCTTTGTTTCATGATTTCTCCCTATTTTTTCTTCCAATTCAAAATCTGATTATTGACAAACTCCTCGTCATCTTCCATTTCAATAATGTCTTCGATTACTGGCTTTTTCTTTAAAAAGTGATGCTTTTTCTTCTCTTTTGGCATTTCCTCATTTTTCTCGGACCTCGCAATCGCTTCCTCAACAGACAACGTTTTTTCATAATCAACGATATTTTTAACTGGCTGTTTATAAATTCCTTCCATATATAAATCTCGTTTTGGTAAAGTGTGATTCACCATAAAATTCATGTATTTTTTGATAATTTGCTTCTCTTTTTTATCAAACAGCTCCAAATCCAATTTCAAATACAAATAGCGCCAAATCACATGCCTTTCATACGAATCAAATTGTGACATTTTCAAATTTTGATAATCATATTCGACTTTAAATTGAAAGTTTTCAATCGAAATGGTGATGTTTGTCCACTTTTTCTGCGTTTTTTGGAACCAAACTTGCCTCAATTTTTTAATGACATCATACAAATCCGTAATTAATTTGGAATACACATCTTCATCAATATTAAAGCCACCTGGAATTTCATAGCCATTGACCGCTTTTTTCTTGATAATTCCTTTGGGAAAGTAGTAAAAATACATTTCTCCTGTCGACCTTCTCTGCGGTTCTTCGATTACAGAAGCGTACAAATAAATACTTTCCCATTTTTCTGGAATGATATAAAACAACTTTTTTTGTATCTCCGAATAAATATTCTTCTCTTCTGATAAATTTGTCATTGATTTCTCCTACGTGTTAGTTTCCCTCCATTAGACTTTCGCCAGTCATTTCCTCTGGTTTTTCTAACCCCATAATGGCTAGCATTGTTGGCGCCAAATCTGCCAATCGTCCTTCTTTCAATTTTTTGTTTCCAATACCGATTGCAGCTAATGGCACAGGATTTGTTGTATGTGCTGTGTGAGGTTCGCCTGTTTTGTAATCAATCATTTGCTCCGCATTTCCATGGTCAGCTGTAATCAATAAAGTTCCTCCTACCCTTTCTACTGCTTCCACCACTTGACCTACACATCCATCTAAGGTTTCCAATGCTTTCACAGCTGCCTCAATATTTCCTGTATGTCCCACCATATCTGGATTTGCAAAATTCAAGATAATCGCATCATATTTTTGAGATTGGATGGCTTCTACGACTTTTTCAGTCACTTCCAAAGCGCTCATTTCTGGCTTCATATCATACGTTTCCACTTTTGGCGATGGCACCAAAATTCTGTCCTCTCCTGCATATTGCTTTTCCTCACCGCCATTAAAGAAAAACGTCACATGTGCATATTTTTCCGTTTCAGCAATGCGCAATTGTGTTTTTCCAAGCTTGCTAATATATTCCCCAAATGTATTTTTGATTTCGTCTTTTCGAAAAGCGATTTCGACATTTGGTATGGTTTCGTCATAGGACGTCATGCATACGAAAAATGGATGAATTTTGTCTGTTGCAAAACCGTCAAAATCGTTATCCACAATACTTCTAGTGATTTCTCTTGCACGGTCTGGTCTAAAATTAAAGAAAATGACAGAATCGTTTTCTTCAATTTTGGCAATTGGTTCCCCATTCATATTGGTCATAACGGTTGGCACAACAAATTCATCAAACACTTCTTTTTGGTACGATTCCTCAATGGCACTTGTTGCAGAAAGCGCCTTTTCGCCTTCGCCTCTGACTAACGCATTGTACGCTTTTTCGACTCTTTCCCATCTTTTATCACGATCCATTGCATAAAATCTGCCTAAAATAGTCGCAATTTGCCCAATTCCTTTTTCCTTCATTTTAGCTTCTAATTCAGAAACATAGCTTTCTGCCGAAGCTGGTGGCGTATCTCTTCCATCCAAAAAGCAATGTACAAAAACGTTTTCAAAATCTTTTCTTTTTGCCATTTCAAGCAAAGCGTACAAATGGCGATTGTGGCTGTGAACGCCACCGTCTGATAATAAGCCCATAATGTGCAACTTAGAATTGTGTTTTTTGCAATTTTCAATCGCTGCTACAAATTCTGGTTTACTAAAAAAGTCTCCGTCTTCAATCGATTTTGTGATTTTTGCCAAATCTTGGTAAATAATTCTTCCTGCTCCAATGTTCGTGTGCCCTACTTCTGAATTTCCCATTTGTCCTTCTGGCAAGCCAACATCGGTTCCACTTGTGTGAATGACCGTATTTGGATTTTCGGTTAGTATTCTATTTAGGTTTGGAATATTCGCTAATTTTACGGCATTTCCTTCCTCTTTTTCGTTTACTCCAAAACCATCTAATATCATTAGCATTGTTAATTTTTTGTCCATTTCTTTAACTCCTTATTCTTTCTATATCTATATCTTATTCAAAATTGACAATTTTTGCGAATTCATCTGGTTTCAAACTTGCGCCTCCGACTAAGCCACCGTCAATGTCTGATGTGGTGAACAATTCTTTTGCATTAGAAGATTTCACACTTCCACCATATTGAATAATAATTTCGTCTGCTACTTCTTTTCCATCATTTTTTTCGACTTCTTTACGAATTTCTTTGATACTATTGTTGGCGTCTTCTGATGTCGCCGTTTTTCCTGTACCAATTGCCCAAATTGGCTCATACGCGATAATCGTATTTTTCACCTGTTCTTCCGTTAAGCCTTCTAAAGCCAATCTTGTTTGACGAGTGATAATTTCAGTCGTTTTTCCTGCTTCTCTTTCCTCTAAAGTTTCACCAACACAAACGATTGGTTTCAAGTCATTTGCAAATGCTGCTTTTACTTTTTTGTTGACCGTTTCGTCTGTTTCAGCAAAATATTGTCTTCTCTCAGAATGCCCAATAATGACATATTCTACGCCAATTGCCTCCAACATTTTGGCAGATACTTCACCTGTA
Organism: uncultured Clostridia bacterium; assembly: GCA_947649935.1. GTDB lineage: Bacteria > Bacillota > Clostridia > TANB77 > CAG-508 > Scatovivens. Next base: position 3,923 of record CANSTR010000031.1, on the reverse strand, counting down.
TACGCTCCACTATCTTCCCAATGCATATTCTGTGCTCCAATTTTAATATTCGTATCTTGCGCATAATTCAAGCAATAAAACAAATCTGTATAAGGCACACACAAAATGACTTCATTTTTTGAGTCCTTTACCAATTTTTCAAATTCCTCCATATACGCAATCGCCTCATTTGGAAGCATATTCATTTTCCAGTTTCCTGCAATCACTTTTCTACGCATACCCATTTCCTCCTTTTTTCTAAATCTTCTAAAATTTTTAAAAAATACGAATCAAAAAATATTTTCGTAAAGTCATTCTGATATTTTTCTTTATTTTGACATATTGTCTTTAATTTGTCAATCGAAAAATATTTTACCTCACTGACTTCATCCTCTTGCAACACAAAATCACCTATTTCTAAATCTGTATTCAATAAAAATATATTTTTAAAATGATTATCTATTATATTTTTATACTTACGAAAACACTTTTTCATACAGAAAAACTCTAAATCGTCTAATTTTAAATTTTTCATTCCCAATTCTTCCTGTGTTTCTCTAATCGCTGCAACTTTTTCTTCTTCTCCACAATCAACATGTCCTTGTGTTATCGACCACGTATTAGGTAATTTCATTTTTATAGGTGCTCTTTTTTGTAACAATAATTCATTTTCAGAATTAATTACTATAATTGCAACTGCTCGATACCATAATCCTTTTTCATGAAGTTCTTTTATTGTAGCAGTTTCACCTGTTAGTTGATTATTTTCATCTACTACATCAATTAGTTCCATCACTTATCCTCTACATCAATTCTAAAATTTCTGCTACATCTGCAATCCTTGATAAATAGCCATTTTTAAAATGTACATCAAAAGTGACATCTTTTCCAAACCATTCTGGTGGATTAAAATTTGCTGCATCTTCCTCAGATTGAAACTCAACTTCAACAAATTTTAGTCCATCTAAATAGCCTTCAAAAACATCGAGTTCTGCGGTTAAATCATTTTCAAGCGGAATTAAATAGCGATTTTTTTCAACAATTCGACCATCCACTTTTTTCATCAAATGCTCAAACGATTCCTCTACCAAAGGAAGTTCTACTTCTTTTGCCACATTGGCAACCTCTTTTTGCGTTCTCTCTTTGAATTTATAGGACAATATGTATTCATCACCATATTTTCTCACACGCAAAGAAGGTCTGCCAGAGGCACTTAAATACCCCTGCACAACATGAATTTTCTGATACTGATTTAAATCTCCTGGCAAACTTTTGATTAAAAATTTCTTTTCAATTTCTTGCATTCTCATTTCTCCAATTCATTTTGAACTATTAAGGAATCCTTAATAGTTGGATTTTTCTTCTTATTTTCCAGTACTTTCCGCCATTTGAACTATTAAAGAATCCTTAATAGTTCAAATTTTTCAAGGAAGTTAACATTTCTTGCTGAAATTTTAACTAAGTTATCTCTAACTCGCTTCGCTCAAAGAGCTAACTTAATCTTGAAGTGCTTCAATTCCTGGTAATTTTTTGCCTTCCAAAAATTCTAAGCTAGCTCCTCCGCCTGTTGAAATATGCGTGAATTTTTCTGCCAATCCTGCTTTTTCAACAGCAGCTGCTGAATCGCCTCCACCAATAATTTTGACAGCATCTACATTCGCCAATGTTTTCGCAATTTCATTGGTTCCAACAGCAAATTGGTCAAATTCGAACAAGCCCAAAGGTCCATTCCATACAACTGTTTTTGCGTTTTTCAATTCTTCTGCATATAATTTTATCGTTTCTAGACCAATATCAAAACCTTCCCAACCATCTGGAATTTCTGTATATTTTACATCTTTGCTTTCCGTATCAGCCGAAAATTCCTTGCCCACTTTTGTATCAACAGGCAACATGAATTTGACGCCTTTTGCTTTGGCTTTTTCCATTAATTCTTTTGCTAAATCCAATTTATCCTCTTCGCAAATCGAATTTCCAACTGAATATCCCATGGATTTAAAGAAAGTATAGGCCATGGCTCCACCAATCATTAGCGTATCGACTTTTTCAAGCAAACTGTTAATCACGCCAATTTTGTCAGAAACCTTTTTTCCACCTAAAATAGCAACAAAAGGTCTTTCTGGATTTTCCAATGCCGTTCCTAAAAAGTTCAATTCTTTTTCAATCAAAAATCCTGACACAGCTGGCAAAAAACTTGCTACACCTGTTGTTGAGCTATGTGCTCTGTGAGCCGTTCCGAAAGCATCATTCACAAAAACTTCTGCAAAAGATGCAAATTTTTTGGATAATTCCTCATCATTTTTCTCTTCACCAGCTTCATATCGAACATTTTCAAGAAGCATGACTTCTCCTTCTTTTAATTCGGAAGCCAATTTTTGCGCATCTTCTCCTACAACATCTTTTGCCATTTTGACTTCTTTCCCTAACAATTTGGAAAGTTCTTCTGCTACAATATTAAGCGAAAATTCAGGTTTTACCTCTCCTTTTGGACGTCCCAAATGAGAACATAAAATCACTTTGCAATGATTTTCGATTAAATATTGAATAGTTGGAATAGCAGCTACAATTCTTCTGTTGTCTGTGATATTTCTGTTTTCATCATAAGGCACATTAAAATCACATCTGACTAGCACTTTTTTATTTTTGATATCAATATCTTTTATTGTTTTCTTGTTCATGTTATCTTCCCCTTTTTGTATAATTTTTGCAATTATATAAGGGTCGATGTAGGCATCGACCCCTACATTTTAACCCAATTCTGCAAAATATTTGATGGTTCTAACCATTTGGCTGGTATAAGAATTTTCATTATCATACCAAGCCACAACTTGAACCTCATACAATCCGTCTGCTACTTTGGTTACCATGGTTTGCGTTGCGTCAAATAGGGAACCATTTGTAATTCCAATAATATCGGAAGAAACTAATGGTTCTTCTGTATAGCCAAATGAAGCGCTTTCTTGTGCTTTCATCGCGCTATTGATTGACTCAACTGTAACATTCTCTCCTTTAACAACTGCAATCAAAATCGTTGTAGAACCGGTTGGAACTGGAACTCTTTGTGCAGAACCAATTAATTTTCCATTCAATTCTGGAATCACCAATCCGATTGCTTTAGCAGCACCTGTTGAGTTTGGAACGATGTTTACGGCAGCTGCTCTTGCTCTTCTTAAATCTGCTTTTCTGTGTGGTCCGTCTAGCAACATTTGGTCACCTGTGTAAGCATGAACGGTTGTCATAATGCCTGATTGAATTGGGGCATAATCGTTCAATGCTTTTGCCATTGGTGCTAAGCAGTTTGTTGTACAAGAAGCTGCTGAAATGATTTTGTCTTCTGGTGTTAAAATTCCTTCGTTAACGCCAAATACAACGGTTGGCAAATCATTTCCAGCTGGTGCTGAAATAACGACTTTTTTAGCTCCTGCTGTAATGTGAGCAGATGCCTTTTCTTTTGTGGTATAAAAACCAGTGCATTCCAATACAACATCTACACCGATTTGTCCCCAAGGTAAATCTGCCGCATCTTTTTCTGCATAAATTTTGATGGTTTTTCCATCGACTGTGATTGAATCTTCTCCTGCTACCACTGTATCTGCTTTTTCATATCTTTTTTGTGCAGAATCATATTTTAACAAATGGGCAAGCATGCTTGGGCTTGTTAAATCGTTAATGGCAACAATTTCATACCCTTCTGCTCCAAACATTTGTCTAAATGCTAGACGTCCAATACGTCCAAATCCATTTATCGCTACTTTTACTGACATAATAATCCTCCTATTCTTAGGCTTTTCTAGCCTCTCCTTAAAATTTAGTTTTTACAACTATTGTCATTTTATACCAGTTTCTACAAATTTTCAATAGCTTTTTTTAAATTTATTCGATTTTTATATAATTGTCCATTCAAAAAATAATAGCAACAAAAAATCAATATATAATTTATGCAA
>CANSTR010000030.1 GCA_947649935.1 uncultured Clostridia bacterium | reverse complement strand
TTGCATAAATTATATATTGATTTTTTGTTGCTATTATTTTTTGAATGGACAAAAATTTCAAAAGCCGATAAAATCAAAATTAAAGGTTGACTTTTGAGGCTATTTTATTGTATAATATACTATTATAATAAAACGTAAAAAATAAAAAGGAGGAATCAAAAATGGCAAAAATTTTACCAGATGTATCAAGAACGTTTAACGAATATTTATTATTACCAAATTTAACAGATGAAAGATGCATTCCAAGCAATGTTTCTTTGAAAACACCACTTGTGAAATTTAAAAGAGGGGAAAAATCAAAGTATGAAGCAAACGTACCTTTTGTGTCTGCGATTATGCAAGCTGTATCTGGCGAAGAAATGGCAATTGCATTAGCGCGTGAAGGCGGTTGCTCTTTTATTTATGGGGCGCAATCGATAGAGTCACAAGCGCAAATGGTCAAAAATGTAAAACGCCATAAAGCAGGATTCATCAAAAGTGATTCCAATGTCAAAAGTGGCACACCAATTCGAGAAGTCGTTAGCCTTGTGGAACAAACAGGACATTCCACGGTTATGGTAACAGAAGATGGCACACCAAATGGAAAATTTTTGGGGCTTGTAACAGACAAAGATTATCGCATTTCTCGTGTGGATGTCGATGAGCCAGTGGACAACTATATGATGCCAAAGGACAAGTTAGTGTTTGGCAAAAAAGGAATTAGCTTGTCAGAAGCAAATGATATCATCTGGGAACACAAAATTAGTTGTTTGCCAATTTTAGATGAAAATGACAATTTAGCATATCTCGTTTTCCGTAAGGATTATGAAGACCGAAAAAATAATCCAGATTCCTTTTTGGATGAAAACAAAAGTTACATTGTTGGCGCAGGAATTAACACAAGAGATTATGAGCAAAGAATTCCAGCTCTTGTTGAAGCAGGCGTTGACATGATTTGTATGGATTCTTCTGACGGTTATTCTGTTTGGCAAAAAAGAACGATTGATTGGGTACGTGAGCATTATGGCGATAGCGTCAAAATTGGTGCTGGAAATGTGGTTGACAAAGAAGGTTTTTATTACTTGGCAGACGCAGGTGCTGATTTTATCAAAGTTGGTGTTGGTGGCGGTTCGATTTGTATTACGCGTGAAACCAAAGGAATTGGGCGTGGACAAGCAAGTGCCTTAATTGATGTCATAGAAGCGAGAGATGAGTATTTTGCAAGAACAGGTGTGTATATTCCAGTATGCTCTGATGGTGGAATTGTGCATGATTATCATATTACTTTATCATTAGCAATGGGCGCTGATTTTGTCATGATGGGACGTTATTTTGCCAGATTTGACGAAAGCCCTTCTCGAAAAGTAAAAAGAAATGGAAATTTTGTGAAAGAATATTGGGGCGAAGGTTCCAACCGTGCACGAAATTGGGAGCGTTATTTGGAGGACCCAACCAAGAAAAAATTGGCGTTTGAAGAAGGGGTGGATTCGTATATTCCGTATGCAGGTCCATTGAAAGACAATTTGGCAGTTACTGTGAGCAAAATCAAATCCACCATGTGCAACTGTGGAGCCATTACCATTCCAGAATTGCATGAAAAAGCAAGATTGACCCTTGTTTCCAGCGTTAGCATTCGTGAAGGTGGAGCGCATGATGTTATTCTAAAAGATGTCGATAACGGAGAAAATAATTAACGTAGGGGCATGGGGCACTGTGCCCAGAAAAAATGAAAAAATAGGAGAAAAACATGAACAAAGAACAAATTTTAATTTTAGATTTTGGCGGACAATACAATCAGTTGATTGCGCGAAGAGTGCGAGAATGCAACGTGTATTCTGAAATTGTGCCATTCAATATTTCAGTAGACAAAATCAAAGAAAAGGCACCAAGAGGCATTATTTTCACAGGTGGCCCTGCGAGTGTATATGCAGAAGGCGCGCCAAGATGTGATGAAAAAATATTTGAATTGGGAATTCCAATTTTGGGAATTTGCTATGGTATGCAACTTATGACACATATTTTTGGTGGAAAAGTGCAAAAAGCCGATAAACGTGAATATGGTGTCATGGACGTAAAAATCAATCCTGCATCAAAATTATTTAATACGTTTGGTGAAAGCAACAATTTTTTAATGACCCATACAGACTTTGTGGCAGAATTGCCAGAAGGCTTTGAGAATATTGGTTCTACAGCAACATGCCCAAATGCTGCCATGCAAAATACGCAGAAAAACTTTTATGGCATTCAATTTCATCCAGAAGTGGATCGTTCTGAAAACGGAACAATCGTCATTAAAAACTTTTTATATCAAATTTGTGGTTGCCAAGGCGACTGGAAAATGGATTCTTTTGCAGAGGAAACGATTAGAAATATCAAAGAAAAAGTCGGAGATGGCAAGGTGCTTTGTGCGCTTTCAGGTGGCGTGGATTCTTCTGTTGCGGCAGCTTTGATAAACAAAGCAGTTGGCAAAAATTTAACCTGTATTTTTGTGGACCATGGTTTGCTTCGCAAAAAGGAAGCAGAAGAAGTAGAAGAAGTATTTACGAAAAATTTTGATGTGAATTTTGTCAAAGTAGATAGCAAAGAGCGTTTTCTAAACAAACTTTCTGGCGTAACAGAGCCAGAGAAAAAACGCAAAATCATTGGCGAAGAATTTATTCGCGTTTTTGAAGAAGAGGCTAAGAAAATCGGTGCAGTGGATTATTTGGTGCAAGGAACGATTTATCCAGATGTGATTGAAAGTGGATTTGGTACAAGTAGCACGATAAAAAGTCACCACAATGTGGGCGGCTTGCCTGACTGCGTTGATTTTAAGGAGATTATTGAGCCGCTTCGTGATTTGTTTAAAGATGAAGTGCGCGCAGTTGGCTTGGAATTGGGCTTGCCAGAGTTTTTGGTGTATCGTCAGCCATTTCCGGGACCAGGACTTGCGATTCGTGTAATTGGCGATATTACGGAGGATAAATTGGCGATTTTGAAAGATGCGGATTTTATTTTCAGAGATGAAATTGCAAAAGCTGGTTTAGATAGAAACATCAATCAATATTTTGCTGTTTTGACTAATTTGAAAAGTGTTGGCGTGATGGGAGATGAGAGAACGTATGATTACACAATTGCACTTCGTGCTGTTTCGACAATTGATTTCATGACAGCTGAGTGGAGCAAAATTCCATACGATGTTTTGGAGAAAGTGTCAAACAGAATTGTCAATGAAGTAGAACACGTGAATCGTGTGGTGTATGATATTACTGGAAAGCCACCTGCGACGATTGAGTGGGAGTAGGGGTGTTGCCACGGGGCTTAAAGGGGTTTTACCCCTTTAAAATCCCCACAAGGGGACGCTGTCCCCTTGACCCCAGCGCCTCGGTCGGCGAGACAAGGTTTGCCGAATTGGGAGGTAAAATCTGGCGAACGTCCGCGCGTTAATCGCGCGAGGGGAAATTGTGTAAAAATAGAGGAGGAAAAATGATGAAAAGAGAATTAATGGTGAAGAAATGTAAAAAATGTGGCGCATTGGTGCGTGTGATAGAAGATTGTAAGTGTGATGGTTGTGGTATCGTTTGTTGTGGGGAAACAATGGAAACGTTGGTGCCAAATTCAGTAGATGCTGCCATTGAAAAGCATGTTCCCACTTTTGAAAAAATGGATGATGGCATTTTTGTAACAGTCAATCATGTGATGGAAAAAGAACATTTTATTGAATGGATTGCGCTTGTTTCGGAGGATAAAGAGTATTTTGTGACATTGTATCCAGAGCAAAATGCTCAGGCGCATTTGCCTTATATTCCTGGTTCAAAATTGTATGCGTATTGCAACAAGCATGGCTTGTGGGAAGCGGAGGTAAAATAAGGGGGGAATATGCAATATTTATTCGTAGAATATCCGAAATGTAGCACTTGTCAAAAAGCCAAAGGTTGGCTAGAAAGTCATGATGTGGATTTTCAAAGTAGGCATATTGTAGAAAACACGCCGACGGTGGAAGAGTTGGAAAATTGGCTTGAAAAAAGTGGACTTGAGATAAAGAAGTTTTTTAATACAAGTGGCTTGGTTTATAAAAATATGAATTTGAAGGAAAAATTGGCTTTGATGACGGATGCGGAAAAACTGCAATTGTTGGCAAGTAATGGCATGTTGATTAAAAGGCCACTGTTGATAGGGGAAGATTTTGTGCTAGTTGGATTTCGAGAGGAGCAATGGAGCAAGAAAATTTCTAAAAAATAGCTTGCATTTTGGAAAATAAAGTGATATAATATAAAAAATCAAATAGAAACCGTTTGAAAAAGCAAAGTAGATGAGTAGGAATATTTTAAGAGAGAACAAATCATGGCTGGGAGTTTGTTCAAATGGATACTTGTTGAAATTTCACTTTTGAGGTTCTTGTGCTGAAACTTGAGTAGGCATGAGCGGTGGTTACGATAGAACTAAAATGAGGTTAAAATTGATTTTTAACGAAGTTAGGTGGTAACACGGAAGCATTTCGTCCTATGGATGAGGTGCTTTTTTGGTTAGAAAAATTTTTTTATAGTAAATGTAGAGGAGATAAAGTTATGGCAAGAGTATTAAAAAGTAAAGAGTTAGTTAATACGAGATTGGCGACGAATTATGGTGGCTGGATGTATTGTGATAAGTGTAATGAGAATATAGGGTATTTATGCTATTCCACTTATGATCGATTAGAGTTAAACTATCAATGTAATTGTGGAAGTCAAGGTAGTGCATTATTAGATTTTGAGGATAGTAAAATCGGTCAAAATTGCAGTGATGAATTAGTAATCATAAAAAATAGATTTTGCTGTCCAAAAGATAATGAGCCCTTGATTACAATATTAGATAAAAAAGTAGCCAGTTATGAAATGAAAATTACTTGTAAATCTTGTCAAAGTATTTATAAAAAAGTAAAATAAGGTTTACAGATTTGCGCTTAACTCTTTATTATAACATATTTTAGTCATAAAGTCAAGAGGATGGGAGCGTTGTTGAAAGAAAAGATAAATATTTTTTAAGAAAAAGGGAGGAATTTTTATGGGAGATAAAATTCAAGAAATGACCGAGGCGGTCAAGAGAAAATTAGGCGAGATTAAGACTTTGCAGGAGTTGCAGGATTTGAAGGTAAAGTATTTGGGCAAGAAGGGAGAAGTGACTTCTATGCTAAAAGGTTTGGGTGGCATGGCGCCTGAAGAAAGACCGATTTTTGGGCAAAAAGTAAATGCCTTGCGTGAAGAATTGGAAAAATCGATGGAAAGACGTGAACGTGAGGTAAAAGAACGCATTTTAGAGCAACGTTTGCAAAAGGAAAAAATTGATGTCACCATGCCTGGCAAGAATATTGAACTTGGATCTAGCCATCCAATTACACAGGTGATTCAAGAAGTCGAAGAAATCTTTTTGGGAATGGGCTACAGTATTGCAGATGGACCAGAAGTGGAAACAGCGATTTACAATTTCGATAAATTGAATACGCCAGCAGACCATCCAGCAAGAGATTTGCAAGATACGTTTTATATCACAGAGGATGTCATTTTGCGAACGCAAACATCGCCAGTGCAAGCACGTGTGATGGAAAATCAAAAGCCACCAATAAAAATTATTTGTCCGGGCGCGGTGTATCGTTCCGATACGCTAGACGCCACGCATTCGCCAGTTTTCCATCAAATCGAAGGTTTGGTGGTTGACAAAAATATTACGATGTCTGATTTAAAGGGAACTTTGGAGATGTTTGCGAAAAATTGCTTGGGACCAAATACCAAAGTGCGTTTTCGTCCGCATCATTTTCCTTTTACGGAACCAAGTGCAGAGGCGGATGTTTCGTGTTTTGTCTGTGGTGGAAAAGGCTGCCGTGTGTGCAAGCAAGAAGGTTGGATTGAGTTGTTGGGATGTGGAATGGTGCATCCAAAAGTGTTAGAAAATTGCGGAATTGACCCAAATGAATATTCTGGATTTGCGTTTGGTTTTGGTGTAGAGAGAATTGCGATGGCAAAATTCGGAATTGACGATTTGCGTTTGTTGTATGAAAATGATGTGCGCTTTTTAAAACAATTTTAGCTGTCGCGAGCAGGATTTTGCATGAAACCGTAGGGGCGACTAGCAGTCGCCCGTCAAAAAAATTTCAGGCAAATTATTAACAATACACATTTGCATGAAATTATCATGAAAATATTGTGAAAATTGTGTGAATTTTACACCCGTAGGGGCACGGGGGACCGTGCCCTGGTGCGGAAAAGGAGGAATCTATGGATTTTAAAATCAGAAAAACCACAGTGGAAGATTTGGAGCAGTTGCGAGATTTGTACAAAAGTGCTTTTGGTAAAGATACCAATATTGATAAAATGTATGAAAATTTTGAAAAATTGAAGAATAATCCAGATTATCTTAATTATTCTGCTGTAACGGATGAAAATGAATTAATTGGATTTGTGAGAGTTACAATTCATCATGATATTTTTGAAGATTGCAAGGATTATGCCACAATTTGGTCTGTTAGAAGCAAATATAAAAGGCAAGGAGTTGGAACCAAAATGTTTCGTGTGATAGAGGAAGATTTAAAGAGCATGGATATAGATTGTATTGGATTAATTGCAGTCAACACAGAAGAAGCAAATGCATTTTATCAAAGTTTAGGTTATGAGAAAGAAAATGGCTATTTTAAAAAATTATAATAACCGTGTAGGGGTCGATGCACACATCGACCCGGCATGAAATTTTGGCAAAAATAGAAACAATGCATGTTCATGTGAAATTATCATGAAAATATTGTGAAAATTGTGTGAATTTTACACCCGTAGGGGCACGGGGCACCGTGCCCTGGTGCGGTAAAGGATGGGCGATGATCAATCGCCCGGAACGATAGAAAATAAAAGGAGGAAAAAATATGAAAGCAAGTATCGAATGGCTAAAGGATTTTAGCGAGATAAACGTTTCTGGAAAAGAGTTAGGAGATATTTTGACAATGACTGGCTCGAAGTTGGAAACCATTGAGGAACGTGGAAAAGATATCGAAAATGTAGTAGTTGGCAAGATTTTGGAGATTGAAAAACATCCGAATGCGGATAAATTAATTGTCACAAAAGTGGATGTCGGAAGTGAAATTTTGCAAATTGTAACTGGCGCAGATAACGTGAGTGTTGGGGATATTGTGCCAATTGCCAAAAGCGGTTCCACTTTGCCAGGTGATGTGCACATCAAAAAAGGCGAACTTCGCGGTGTGGAGTCCAATGGAATGATGTGTGCGTGCACGGAATTGAACATTCCGGTCGACCGTTATCCCAACCAAATCGAGCATGGCATTATGATTTTGCCACCAGAAATGGAAAGTCGTCTTGGCGAAAATATTGTGGAAGTGTTGGGCTTAGAAGAGGAAATTCTCGATTTTGAAATTACGTCCAATCGTCCAGACTGTTTTTCGATCGAAGGTTTGGGACGCGAAATAGCCATTTCGTTAAACACGGAATTTAAAAATCCACGTAAAAATTTGGCGGAAATGAAGGTTGAAAATAAAACCGAATTAGAAGGTTTGAAAGTCGATATTACGGCTCCAGATTTGTGTTATCGTTATATTGCCAGAATGGTGAAAGATGTCAAAATTGGTGAATCACCAGATTGGATGAAAAGACGTTTAGAGGCATGTGGCGTAAGAAGTATTAACAATATTGTGGATATTACGAATTATGTCATGCTAGAATTAGGGCAGCCAATGCATGCTTTTGACATCAATTCCATTGCCGGAAAACATATCACGGTAAGACGTGCGAACGATGGCGAAAAAATCACGACATTAGATGACCAAGAACGCATTTTGAGCCAAGATATGTTGGTCATTTCCGATGAGGAAAAAGCAGTTGCGATTGCTGGTGTGATGGGGGCGCAAAATTCAGAAATTGAGGAAACAACGACCACGGTTGTGTTTGAATCTGCTGTTTTCAATGGTGGCAGTGTTCGAAAAACAGCGAAAAAAGTGGGACTTCGTACAGAGGCGTCAAGCCGTTATGAAAAAGGATTGCCACAAGAAAATGCAGAAAGAGCCATCAATCGTGCAGTCGAGTTGGTGGAAATAATTGGCGCAGGAAAAGCGGTAGATGGCAAAATCGATGTTTATCCAACCAAGCAAACGTTTAATCAAGTGGAATTTAATCCAGAGAAAATCAATCGTTTGTTGGGAACGAATATTGCGCGAGAAGACATGGTGAAAACGCTAGAAAAATTGGAAATGAAAGTGGAAGGAAATACCGTGATTCCGCCTTATTTTAGGGTCGACATTGAGCGTTTGGCAGATTTGGCAGAAGAAGTGGTCAGATTTTACGGGTATGATAAAGTGGATTGCACGTTGATTAACAGCGAGGCAACTTTGGGTATTCGCACAAAAGCGCAAAAGTTGACTGATAAAATCCGTCAAACTTTGGTGAATAAGGGGTTGTCAGAAATTTGTACGTATGGATTTATTAATGAAAAAGATTTGGATCAATTGTGCGTCACAGAAGACAGCGATTTGCGTAGCCAAGTGATTCCAGTGAAAAATCCACTCAGCGAGGATTACTCGATTATGCGAACCACAACACTTCCAAGTATGTTGCAAACCATTGTGACGAATCAGTCCAAGAAAAATAAAAATGTTGGGTTGTTCGATATTTCAAGAGTTTACAGAAATGTGGATGGGCAAATTGAGCAGGGAAATGTGCCAACAGAAGATACGATGGTGACGATTGGAATGTATGGAGAAAACGTTGATTTTTATATTTTGAAAGGTTTGGTCGAGAAAATTTTGAGCATTAGCAGTGTTTTGCGTTATGATGTGGTTTCGGAAAAATGCAATAATAGCTATCATCCGGGCAAAACGGCAAATATCAAAGTCGGAAAGGATGTGATTGCAACACTTGGCGAAATTCATCCAGAAGTAGCAGAGAATTACGATATCAAAGGAGATGTTTATTGTGCAGAAATTTGGCTGGATAAACTCGTAAAATATGGAAAAATGAATAAAAAATACACAGAAGTTGCGAAATTTCCAGCAGTGGAGCGAGATATTGCGATGGTGATTGATGAGGATGTGGAAGTTGGTAATATTGAAAGAGCCATTGAGAAAAAAGGCAAGAAGATTTTGGAAGAAGTGAAGTTGTTTGATGTTTACCGTGATGAGAAAATCGGAGCAGGCAAAAAAAGTGTGGCGTATTCTTTGAAATTTAGAAGCAAAGATAAAACATTGACAGATGAAGAAATTAATAGCACCATGGAAGAAATTTTGAAAGAATTAGAATCCTTAGGGGCAGAATTAAGAAAATAAAAATACGTAGGGGCGGCTATCAGCCGCCCGCTTTATTACACAAAAATATAATTATTTTTGTCATAATTTTTAAATTATTTTTTTATTGTTATGTTATAATTTATTAATTTATTATTTATTAATTTATAATTTATTAATTTATAATTTATTAATTTATAATTTATTATTTATTATTTATCATTTATTATTTATTATTTATCATTTTTTTGTATCACGGGCGATTGATAATCGCCCCTACGTGGTTTGGGAAGAAAGACTTCATTTTTGGCATAGGATGCTATTTGAATGGTATTTTAGAGTTCTACCAAACTTTGTTATTGACAAAGCAATGAATTAATATTACAATAATCATAAGGAAAATGGGAGGATTACAAATGAAAAAACACGAAAAAACGCAAATTAGGATTGAGGATGGGAAGTTGTATATGTGTATGGCGTTTTTGATGTGTTTCTTTTTTGCGCTTATTTTTACGTTTTTTGGAGGAAGAATTTTGGCAGAGGACGGAATGGAAGCGTCTGCAAATCCGGTAGAAGAAGTGTATGATAAAAATCAGAATCCAATTGATTTAGAGCAGATTTTAGCGGAAAATACGGACGGAAATGTTCAAGAACAGATGTGTGTCGAAGAAATGGATATGGAATATAATACGCGTTATGAGCAAGATAGCACGCTTGCCAAAGACACCATTCAGGTTTTGCAAGAGGGACGAGCAGGTCTAGAAAAAGTGATTGTGATTAAGAAATACCAAGATGGGGAGCTGATTTCAGAGCAACAAGTGGCAAGAAATATGATAAAAGCACCGGTGGAAAGAGTCGTTAAAATTGGAACAGGGAATGGTTATCGTTATGAAATCAAAGAAGGTGATATGGTTTATGTCGTGGCGCAGTCGGTTGCGGTAAGATTGGAAGCAAGCGAAAATGCGGAGAAAATTTGTACTTTAAATCAAGATGATTCAGCGCAAGTGCTTAAAATTGAAGGAGATTGGTTATTTATTGCGAATACGCAAACAAAAGGTTATGTGCCAGCTAATTGCATGACTTCGAAAAATCCAAACGCGCTGGAAGCCGCAGAGGAGGTAGGTCTTTCTAAACAACAATTGTTGCAGAATTTGAGCTTTGAGATGGATTTGAGAAAGCCAAGTGGATTTACGTTGGAACAGTTTAAAAAGGTGCTTTCTGGGGATAGCAACGATAAAAATTCGGTTTTTGCCAATCATGCGGAATATTTTTATTATGCGGAGAAACAATATCAAATTAATGGAATTTTTGTGGCGAGTGTGGGAATTCATGAGAGTGCTTGGGGAAAATCGCAGATTGCTAGTGACAAAAAGAATTTGTTTGGGTATGGTGCGGTGGATTCGAATCCATACGGCGGTTCGTATGCGTTTGATACTTATGCAGATGGAATTGATATGATTTCACGTGTGTTTGTGAAATATTATTTGAATCCTGCAGGAACTGTAATTTATGATGGAAGTGCGACGAGTGGAAAATTTTATAGTGGCTCGACATTGAGCGCAGTGAACAAGCGTTATGCGAGTGATAAAAATTGGGCGAACGGTGTATATAAATGGATGGAGTATTTATATGGTAAATTATAGAAAAAATTTCGAAAAAAGGTTGCTATTTTTCTGAATTTATTGTATGATTATAGTATTGAAAAATATACCATAGAAAGGTTCTATGGTAAGGAGGTTTTAAGTTGATATGCTAAAAAAAGGAATAATATTATTGGTAACCATTTTTATCATATGTGGTACAACTTCTGTTTTTGCTGTGACAGGTGAGGCAGTTTTGAACTCAGACCAGGCAACAGAATTAGTGGAAATGAAAGAATCAACCAAGGAAAAAATGAATGAATATATTGAAAAATATGGTTCAACACCATATGGCGTTACAGCGTACATATTAAATGGCGTTCGCATTTACAGTATCCCATTTTGCTTTATTGGAATTGCCATTGGTTCCATTTTTCAATATGTGATAGGAATCAGAAAATTAGATTTGAGAGATAGAGGCTTTGCAATCATTGTTTCGTTTGTGACGATTTTATTGATTTGCCAAGTTCTTCCACTAATTTTTGCCGTCGTGGTAAACGGCTGGAGGGGGTAGTACGAATGAAAGTTTTGTTTGCAGTAAATAGTGAAAGCATTTCGGAAGCGATTATTAAGAAGTATCAGAAAGATTATCGAGAAATTTTGTCGTATAAAAATGTTTATTATTTTAATGCAATTATCAAAGAAATACAAAGGGATAAAACGTATGATCGAATTATCATAAGTGAAGATTTGGAGCCATTTTCGAATAATAATTATGAGTCGATTGACAAATTTGTTTTTGAGAAATTGGATGGCATCAGTGATGAGGCGCACGATAGCCAAGGAAATGAGATTTCCATTATTTTGATTTGCTCGGACCGCCATACAAAAGGCAGTTCCTTTTTGGTGAAAATTTTTGGGATTGGTGTTTATAATGCACTTTTGGGAAATGATAGAAGTATGGAGGAAGTTTGTCGTTTGATTAACAAACCGCGTACAAAAAAAGAAGCAAAAATGTATTATAAAATCGATACCGATGATGTGAATTATCGAGCAGAAAATGAGAACGAAGTCAGCGAATTGGAAATTCAAAATATTTTATCGCATTTTAAAAAATTGGGTAGAAATACGGACAGATATGCCCAAAGTTTTGAAAATATTGCTGCTCAATATACAGAGGAGCAATTGAAAATTATTATCAATTGTCTTCCGATTAATGTGAAAGCAGTTTTGGAGGAAACTTCTAGTAAATATCAAGAAATTATGTCAGTCAGTGGAAGAATGATAAAAGGCGTTCGAAATTCGAGTTTTGAAACAAAAAAAGACCAGAAGAGAACTGGCGTAAAAATTGATATTATCGAAAATAAATTGAATCAAAATAAAATGACAAAATCGATTGTGATTCCGAATTCAGTGAAAAAGACGGGAAGTGTGGCGAACAAAAGAGCTATGCCACAAAAGCCAAATTCGATTGAAAGAGCAGAAGACCAAATGGTGAGAAAAGCAAGACCTGTGCAAAATAGCAATGTTGTTGCTAAAAAAGCAGTACAAAATCGAATGGATGAGAATGATGATTTGTTTTTGAAGAAGGAAAATGCTGTTAAAACAGTAAAACCAGAGCGCAGAGCGCCTGTTGCAAATGCGCCAGAAAAAATGAGGACTGCGCCAATGCAAAAACAAACGCGTCCTGTTGAAAAAGTAGAAGAAATAGAAGATATTGCTGATATCGAAATGCCAACATTTCAGCCAACGGCAAAACAAAACATAGAACAGCAACCACAGGAAACGCAAAAAAGAGGCAGAGGAAGACCTCGTAAATATCCGCCAGTTGAGGCAAAACCAAAAGGAAAAAGAGGACGTCCTCGTAAAAATCCGATTGAGCAAGTTGAAGAAATGCCTGTGCAACCCGCCATGGAAGAGGAGGAATTGCCAGACTTAGCAACCATTACAGAAGAACAATTGAGTTTTCCAGAGGAAAATTATGAAGAAAATGCCAATGAATTTTTGGATTTTGAAGATAGTACGTTTGAAGAAACTGGGATGGACGATTTTGTAGAGGATAGCGAAGAGATAATAGAGGAGCAACCAGAATCAGTGGCAGAAGCTGAGCTTCCAGAATTAGATGAATTAGACGATTTAGAGAATATCGATGAATTCGGAGAAGAGGATGAATTTTCAGATATGATGGAAGGCTCGTTTGATGAGTTTGAAGATTACGATGAATATGGAGAATATGAAACAAAAGCAAAACCAAAAAGGCAGGAGGAACCTCCAGTTGAGGATTTGTATCAAGAAGATATTGTAGAACCTGTGATGCAAAATCAAGAGGAAATTTTCGAAGATGAATTTGCTGATGAAGAAGATAGTTTTGATATGACCAATCTTGCTGCAGAAGAAGAGGATGATGACGATTTATTGCTGGATTTCAATGAGGAAGATGATTTGCTATCTGAATTGGACGATACAGAAATGGCAGAAAATTCACAAGATGATTTAGAAAATAATTTTGAGCCAAATTATCAGACGTATGAAGATAACAACCAATTTGAGTATGGCAACCAAAACTTAGAAACCATCAAATCACCAATTGATTATTCGATGTCAAATTTGAATAGTTTGATGACGAAGGATAAGAAGATTGTTACATTTTTGGGGTCGACCAAAAATGGTGTGTCGTTCTTAATCAATAGTTTGGCAGAAATTTTTGCATCAGTTGGAATTGATACAGCGATATTGGATATGACGAAAAATAGAAATTCGTACTATATTTATACGCAGAACGAAGAATCCTTAAGAAAAATTGCTTATACGTCTTTGGAGAAATTGCAAAACGGTATGGCAGAAGGAATCCAAGTCAAACAAAATTTGACCGTGTACACAGCACTTCCAAATGATGGAAAAGATTATAGCAACGCAGAACCGATTTTGTCTAGCTTGGTGCAAAAACATTCGCTAGTGTTGATTGATTGCGATTTTGATACCAATCCATCGTATTTTGCAAGTTGCCAAGAAATTTATTTGGTGCAATCCTTGGATATCTTGACAATTCAGCCTTTGACAGCATTTTTGCGAGATTTGAAAACACAAGGTGTTTTGGAGCCTGAAAAAGTTCGAGTTGTTATTAACAAAGAATTGAAAGTAAGGGGGCTTACAAATAAAGCCATTATCGGTGGTATGTCGTTTTACAATGACCCTGCCATGTCCTTTATGACAGAATTATTTAACAAAGACAATGTAAAATGGTGTAGCATTCCGTTTGATGAGGCGGTGCATGCGAATTATTTGGAAGCTATGTTGAATTGCAAAGTTTCGATTAGCGGCTATCCAAAGAATTTTATGAGCAAACTAAGAATTTTGGGCGATATGGTGTATCCTTTGACAAGCAGACAAACGTATTCTGGCAATCGAAATCAAGGTTATGGGCAAAACACAAATGGATTTTCGAACAGTATGAACAACACATTGAACAAAATGAGAAAAAAGTATTAAAAACAAATTTGAGGTGAATCTTTTGATAATATTTGTAATAGTAGTTTTAGTGGTGGTTATCGGTGTTCTAATTGTATATAATATTCATATACAAAAAAAGATAGAATCGTTTAACAATATTAATCAAAAAGTAAATAATTTGAGTGTATTGCAGGATTTTATGACAATTGCTGGTGAGGAGGACACCGTTGACCAAAAATTGAGGAAAATAAATGAAATTATCATTGAGAAATACGAAATTAAATATTCAACGATTGTGGTATTTAATGGCGCAGAGTATGTGATAAAAGCGTCTAATGTGGAAAGTAAGCATCATGAGGCATTGTCGAATTTGCATACCGAAGAAATTTTTCAAGATAGCGTGGCAACAGCGACACCGAAGTATATTACGATTGATTCGGAAAATGAGAAATTGCCGTATCAAAAATTCGAAATGGGAAGAGCGAAATCGGCAATGTTTTTCCCGCTTTACATTGACAACATTTACATTGGCTATTGGATTATGGAAAGCGGACAAATGCATGCTTTTGACAAAACAGATACGACGATTCTGGAAGTGGTCAAAGACAACATCATTTCTGTTTTGCAAACAACAGCCTATCAGGAAACCATTGAAAACATTGACCGAATTGACAAATTTACAGGACTTCATTCGGCTGAATATTTATATGGCAATGCAAAACGAATTTTCTCGAAATATGCTACTTCTGCGGTTTGTATGTTTCGTATTACCAATATAGAAGAAATTAACAAGAGTATCAACCGAGAAATGGGAAATGATATGATTACGGAAATTAGTAATGTGATTAAGTCCAAAATGGCGGCACAATATGTTTTTGTTCGTTACATGGGACCGAAATTTATCATTGTGTTTTCGGGGGTTGAGGAAAACAGTGTGGAAGAATTTTTAACGAGTTTGAAAGAGGAAATTGAAAATTTGGAATTGGTGCAAGATGAAGAAGAAGTGCAGAAAATTCGTATTATTAAAGGCAAGAAAGTGCGCATTCGAGAAATTAAGGAAAGGCAAACCGCATCACCAAAATTAAATTTTGTTGTATCAACCTATTACAAAGGAACTGGTTTGGAGCAATTGAACAAAAGGCTAGAAGAATACATTGACCAGGCGCCAGCAGACGAAAGTCAAATTAATTATATATAGGAGGAATGGTAGATGGCAAGTGACAAGACGATGAGTTTTAAAGTCGAAAGGGATAAAAGTTTACGTACAAGAGAAATTTTGAAAAAAGTGTATGAGGCGTTGGTGGAAAAAGGCTATAATCCGATTAATCAAATTGTTGGCTATATTTTATCTGGCGACCCAACGTATATCACCAGTCACAATGATGCAAGAAATTTGATTCGTTTAGTGGAAAGAGATGAATTATTGGAAAAATTAGTAAAATATTATATTGGATTGGAAGAATAATGAGAGTATTAGGAATCGATTATGGAGATTCGAAAGTTGGATTGGCAATAACCGACCCACTGGGAATCACAGCACAGGGCTTGGAAACTGTGATGTATAAAGGAAATGATAAAATGTTGCTCAAAAAGTTGGATGAGTTAATGGAAAACTACGAAATTTCAACAATCGTACTAGGTATGCCCTATCAAATGGATGGCTCGAAAACCGAAAGAGCAGAAGCGACCGAAAAATTTTTACATAAGCTAAGATGCAAGTACAATCAAATCAAATTAGAAACAGTTGACGAAAGATTGACCACCGTTGCAGCGAACAAAACCTTGAATTTTCTAGAAGTCAATAAACGCAAAAAAAGAGAAATCGAGGACACATTAGCAGCGGTTTATATTTTGGAAACGTATATGAATAAAGCCAAATGAAAAATCAAGAAAAAAATCAAAAAACACTTGCAAAATGTTTTAGTTTAGTGTATGATATAAATATATGTAAAACATAGGAAAAAAGAAAGGAGAAAGATTATGAATGATGATTCATTAAATGACATAGATGATGAGGACTTAGATTTAAACAATATCATAATTTTAAGTGATGAAAATGGTGAGGATGTTCAATTTGAATTCCTAGATTTAATTGAATACGATTCAGAAGAATACGTCGTTTTATTGCCAGTGGTAGAAGAAGGCGAAGAAAATGATGACGGAGAAGTTGTTATTTTGAAAGTTGAAGATTCTGGTAATGAAGAAGAAGAATCTTATGTAAGTGTTGATGATGAAGAAGTATTAAATCAAGTTTTTGAAATTTTCAAAGAAAAATTCAAAGATGAATTCAATTTTACAGACGAAGATTAATTGTGCCAATTAATCCAATCAAAGAATAAGAATCCATTTCTTATTCTTTTTTTATTGCGTAGGGGCACGGTGCACCGTGCCCAAACAAAAATATCGGTCGGTCTTGACCAACCCAACATCAAACAAAGAAAGGTGGAAGAAAAATGAGAGAAAAAGTATTACAGTTCATTGAAGAAAAAAAGTTTAATGATTTAAGAATTTATTTGCAAAGTGTGAACTCCGCCGATTTACCGAGTTTGTTTGATGAATTAGAAGAGGAATTTATTCTGGTGATTTATCGTTTGTTGCCCAAAGAAAAGGCGGCAGAAGCATTTGCTGAATTCGATAGCGACATTCAGGAAAAACTCATCAATGGTTTCACAGATAAAGAATTGCAAAGTGTCATGGACGAACTGTTCATGGACGATACGGTTGATTTGATTGAAGAAATGCCGGCCAATGTAGTCAAAAGAATTTTGAAAAATATTGATCCAGCAGACCGCAAAATTATCAATGACTTGCTAAATTATCCAGAAGACAGTGCCGGAAGCATTATGACAACCGAATTCATTGACTTAAAAGAAAACATGACGGTTGAGCAAGCGTTACATAAAATAAAAAGAATTGGTTTGGAAAAAGAAACCATTTATAACTGCTATGTGCTAAGCGCATCCAGGAAAGTCAGGGGAATTATTGACTTAAAATCACTAGTTATTGCAGAAAATGATGTCATCATTAAAGATATTATGGAAACGAATGTCATCACAGTTTCGACTTTAGAAGACCAAGAAAATGTTGCCAAAATGTTTGATAAATACAACTTTTTGGCAATTCCAGTGGTTGACACGGAAAATCGTTTGGTGGGAATTATCACGATTGATGATGCGTTGGACGTTTTGCAAGATGAGGTGGCAGAAGACTTCGAGAAAATGGCGGCCATTACACCAAGTGAAGACACCTATTTCAAAACCAGCGTTTTCAAGCATGCACGAAACCGCATTGTTTGGCTGATTATTTTAATGTTATCTTCGATTGTCACAGGTGCGATTATCACCAAATACGAAACAGCATTTTCAGCAGTGCCACTACTTGTTGCATTCATTCCAATGATTATGGGAACGACTGGTAATTGCGGCTCTCAAACATCCACTTTGATTATTCGCGGAATGTCGAATGACGAAATTGCGCTAAAAGATTACGTAAAAGCCGTTTGGCGCGAATTTAGAGTGGCTTTGCTGGTCTCTTTGATGTTAGGCTTGGCCAATGGAATTCGCATTATGGTGCAATATCAAAATCTGCAATTAGCGATTGTGGTCGCGCTCTCCTTAGTGGGAACCGTCATTTTGGCGGGATTTTTGGGATGCACGCTTCCCATGTTGGCCAGAAAAATCAACATCGACCCAGCCTTAATGGCAACACCAGTCATCACAACGGTTTCAGATATGTGCTCTGTTCTCATTTTCTTCAAAATAGCGACCATTATTATGGGATTAGAAGTAAATTTTTAGGTAAATTTAAGGTTGCTCGTTTATAATAGAAAAAATGAGGAGTCAATATGAAAATTTTAATTATAGAAGATGATAAAATTTTGTCGAGAACCATTGAACAATGCGTCAAAAACAATTATGATGTAGATTGCGCCTATGATGGCGAAGAAGGCATTTTATACGCCAAACAAGACATTTATGATGCTATTATCTTAGATTTAATGATGCCAGTTATGGATGGCTACGAAGTTTTGCGCACCTTGCGAAAGGATAAAATTTTTACACCAGTTTTAATTTTGACGGCAAAAGATGCCTTGGAAGACAAATTAAAAGGATTTCGTACGGGAGCTGATGATTATTTGGTCAAGCCTTTCAATCGTGAGGAATTGCTAGCACGTTTGGATGCGCTTATCAGGCGCTCGAGCGGAAGTTATACCATTCAAAAAACCATTGAATTCAAAGGTTTGGTGCTGGATTTGAATTCTAGAAAAGTTACGGCAGACGGGCAAGAAATTGTACTCCAAGGAAAACAATTTGATGTGCTGGAATACTTGCTCAATTCGCAAAATACGATTATTACCAAAGACCAAATTTTTGATAAAATATGGGGCTTTGATTCCGAAACAAGCACCAATGTTATTGAAGTGTATGCCAGCGCTTTGCGAAAAGAACTCAAAAAAATCGGGTATGATCAATACTTCAAAACCGTCAGAGGTGTAGGCTACATTTGGTCAGAATAAGGAGAAAATGGTGGGAGAACAAGCAAATTTAAAAAAACAGTTTATTTTGCATATTATGTATAATATGGTGGCTTTTTCGGCAATTTTTGCTATTTTTGGAATGGCAATGTATGTTATGGTGAGAAACATCACGTTTTCTTCGATTGACAATCAGCTTAAAGAGGCGCAAAATAAGTTTGTCAATATCAATGAAAAGCTAGAAGTTTTGTATGATGTTTTTGGCGTTGAAAATTATCTTTTTTTCGATCGTAATGTCAATGTGGATTACAGTCTTTCGCAAAGAATTGACAATCCGCAAATTACTTGCATTTTGAGAAACCAAGAAGAGAAAATTATGAATGAAGACGACTTGGGGAGAATTTCGGAATACGAGGCAGATTTTGCCTTTGATAAATCCAAGTTAAATACGATTTATGAGCTAAAAATCGGAAGTAAATATAGTTATCGAGGTTTGAACTTTTTAATCAAGTCGGCAGACAGTTCCAAAGACCGCTATATTCAATTATTGATGAATGTGGATAGCGAAATTAGCCTTGTCAACAATTACAGAAAAATTATTACGTATGGTGTGATACTGGGAATTCTGCTTTCCGGAATTGCGAGTTTCATTTTATCGAGCAAAACCTTGAAGCCAATTCAAGAAACGTTGAAAAAGCAAACAGAATTTGTCGAAAATGCTTCGCATGAACTGCGAACTCCACTGACCATTATTCAAGCCAAACAAGAATTGCTTTTACAAGAGCCCAATGCAAAAATTATTGATAAATCAGAAGAAATTATGCTGACATTAAGCGAAACAAAACGTCTATCGAAATTAACAAAAGATTTGATGATTTTGCTACGCGGAAGTGATTCGAAGAAGGCAAAAAATTTGCAAAAAGAAGATGTGCAAATCGATGAACTCATTCAAAATATTGCAAGTCCATATATGGAAATTGCAACGACGCAAGGGAAAGAGCTCATTTTAAACTTGAATTTTCAAAAAGATATTAGTATTGATACCAATAAAATTCATCAGTTGCTGGTGATTTTGCTGGATAATAGCATCAAGTACACAGAAAAAGGCGATACCATTCAAATTAACACATTTTTCAAAGATAATAAATGTCATATCGAAGTGATGGACACGGGAATTGGGATTAGTGATAAAGGCTTAAAGCATATTTTTGACCGTTTTTATAGGGAAGATAAGGCACGAAATAGAGCCACTGGCGGAAGTGGTTTGGGCTTGTCAATTGCCACAACTATTGTGAATGCTCATAATGGAACGATTAAAGCACTTCACAACACGCCAAAAGGCACGATTTTTGTCGTAAGATTGCCAAGATGAACAAAAACAGGAACTTTTTAGGAAATAAAAAAGTTCCTGTTTTGCAGTAAAATCAAGCTATAGAAGGATTTTTGTTAAGAGAAAAACAAAAAAATTTAAAATTTTTTTGAAAAACACTTTACAAACATAAATTATCGTGTTATAATGCATTCAAGTTAAATATTTGAGACGTATATTTTAATCAAAAAATCTTTAGAACGGTAAATTTCATATCGGAAATTTACATTCTCCAGAAAAACAAAATAAAATATATTTAGTAAATTAATTTTTAATATTCATATTCCCCCAAAGATGTGAAATGAAAAATTAATGTGTAATTTTCTATAGTTCATTTGAATAAATTGCCCCCAGCAATTTGATAAATATTTTTAAAATGCGTTGAAAATATTTAACTTGAGTTTTATAAGAAAGGAGGACGCCTATGGACAAAAAACAAAAAACTTTGTGTGTTTCAATTTTGGTTGTGTTATTGTTAATTGTATTTTTAGCAGGTTTTACATTTGCCAAATATTACACGAATTACAATGGAGAAGGTTCACTTCAAACGGCCAAATGGAGTTTTAAAGTCAATGGCTGGAGCACATCTGAAACAAATCCAATTTCTTTGCTAGACACGGTTGACCATGAAGGAAAAGTGAATTTGGAAAATGGAAAAATGGCTCCAGGTTTTTCTGGAAAAGCGGAATTAGACCTTGATGCAAGTGAATCAGAAGTCGATGTTGAATATCGTGTGGAAGCAACAGAAGCTGGAAATAAGCCAAGCAATTTGTTTTTCCAAGCCAAAGTGGACGGTGTTTCTACGGTTTCGTATGCAACATTAAGTGAATTGGCAGAAAAAGAATTGAAAGGAACCATTTTGAGAACAGCTCAAAATCGCGTAAAAAAGATTGAAATTTATGCGATTTGGCCATATGAAACAGGCAACACGGAAGAAGAAATTTTACAAAATGACAAAGAAGACACAGACGATGGAACAAACAAAGTATACAATTATACTTTTGCATTAAAAGTAGTAGGAACGCAAGCAAAAGCTACTACATAGTTTAGGAACTTATTCCTAAGTTTTAAAAATTATATCCAATTTAAAACCTTATATAGAATTTAGCAGAGAGATTTAGCTCTCTGCTAAGAATAACCAGAAAATATTTTTAGCAGAGAGTTAAATGTGAGAAAGGAGAAAAATGAAGAAAATAATTCAAATCATGTATAGGGTATTTCTTGTTTTTTTGTTGATGACTTTGGTGTCTGTGATTTATGCAAGATATATCCAAAAGGAGCCCATTGTGAAATTGGGGAAATATGCGATTTTAGTGGTTCTTACAGATAGCATGGAACCAACAATTGAGGGGAGCGAATTGATTTTAATTAAAGAAGAAAGCACATATCAAGCAGGAGACATTGTTACCTATCGAGATGAAGACAATCTTTTAATAACCCATAGAATTGTCGAAATCGAAATAGATACATTTGTGGCAAAAGGAGACGGAAATGAAGGGACAGACGAAAAAATGGCACTTGAAAAAATCGAAGGAAAAGTGATTTTTCATTCCAAAATTTTAGGCATGTTTATTTTGTACTATTTGAAATTTTTGATTGTGGCGTATATCGTTTTTCTATTAATTGTGTATTTGATACGAAATATGGGGAAGGAGAAGGACATTGAAGAAAAGGAAAATTAGAAAAATTTTATGCATTTTATGTTTGGTTGTACTAATCATCGAGCGGTCTGTCTTTATTCAAAAAGGATGATACCTTTTATTATAAAGCAGGAGCCGAAATTGCGAAACCAATCATTGTGCTTGAAAAAGACGAGGTATTAAAAACACAAATTAATCAAAATATGTTCCCATTAGAATACCATTTTTGGATTCAAAATTACAGGGAAGACGACATCAATGAAGTAGATTTTGAATATAGCATTGAGTTGGAAAACTCAACCGAAAATTTTCCAGTAAGTTATGATGTATTCGATTGTGAAACGAATCAACCAATCGAATTCATGAATGGCAAAAGCGAGCCGTTAAAATTGAAAAAAGGGGAAAAAGAAAAAAGAAAATTCAAATTAATCATGCAATGGCAAGAATTAAATGTAGAATTAGCAGAAGAATTGCAAATCAAATTAAAAATCAATTTATCACAAACCACGTAGGGGTCGATGCCCACATCGACCCAATACGAAAATAATTACCAATATCGTAGGGGCAGGGTTCCATCCCTGCCCAGAAAGGAAAAAAATGAAAATCAAAAAAATAATGTTAATATTTTTAATAAATTTATTCATCATTTCAAACATGAGTTACGCAAAATACACCTATTATTTTGAAGAAACCATCGTAGAATTGACACGAGACAGCAATTTGCCAATTTGTACTGTTTCGTATTCGGAGGAAGAGTTGACAAATCAAAATGTGACTGTGACCATTCAGTCTAACAAAGAAATTGAGCAAGTGAGCGGATTTTTTCTGTCAGAAGACAAGAAGATGTTGACAAAAGAAGTTTCGCAAAATGAAAGTCAGAAAGTGGCAATCAGAGATTTATCCGGAAATGCAATCAAAATGGAATACAGCGTGGAAAACATCGATAAAGAGCCACCACAAATTATGGGTTGCAACAATGGTGGAATTTACACAGCTCCAGTGGAATTGGACTATACAGATAATGAAGAAATCGAAAAAATTAGCATTGACCGCTATGATTATGAACTAGCGATTGTTGGTCACAGAAATAGCGAAAAAGCTTCGCAATTGACAGTTTACATCGAAAAACATCCGCTCAATACGAAAAAATATCGCTATTTTGTCAATGACAAATTGTATACCACAATCACAGATTCGCAATATACGTTTACGTCATTGGAAGAGGATTCTGTCATTAAAGTGGAAGCGTTAGATGAATTGGGAAATGTGATTGACACAGCGATTTTGACAGACATCCGAAATGCTTATCACCCAAAAAAGGCAATTATTTCGGAGAATACTTTGACGCAAAGTGGAAATTATCAAGTCGTCGCAACGGACACAGCAGGAAACATGACAGTCTATTATATAAAAATCCTCAGTTCAAAAAAATAAAGCAACAAAAATAACATAAAAAAATAGACAC
>CANSTR010000029.1 GCA_947649935.1 uncultured Clostridia bacterium | reverse complement strand
AGCCAGATGCTACAAAGGAGCCAGATGCTACAAAGGAGCCAGATGCTACAAAGGAGCCAGATGCTACAAAGGAACCAGATGCTACAGAGGAGCCAGATGCTACAAAGGAGCCAGATGCTACAAAGGAACCAGATGCTACACCAGAGCCAATACCAACTGTTGAACCAGGGGTAGAGTATTCTATTGTTACTGTTAAAGTAACAGGTTTAGGAGAAGTAAAGGCAAATGATTCAAAAGTAGTAAATGGTAGCCAGGTACAGGTTGCGACTGGTTCTGCAATCACATTTGATGCGGTTGCCAACCTAGGCTGGAAGTTTGAAGGATATATGCTTGATGGAAAATTACTGGAAGATAATCCGCTTTCCATAATTCCTGAAAAGGATATGGAAGTGGAAGTTAGGTTTGTTCAGTTAACCTCAAAGGTCACATTTGTGATCGAGGGGGGTGATGTAAAATCGGAAGTGGTGCTTTCAGGGAATGGACTTGAGGCACCAGATACTTACCGTGGTGGCGTTGAGTTCCTTTATTGGGAACTCAATGGAGAAACCTTTGCCAGTGATGGTGAAGAGTTGCAGAATGCCATCAAAGCATTAACTCTGCAGGGAGTTGATGTGAGAGTTGTAGCAAACTATAAAGCACTTGCTTATTATAGTATTGTTACAAGTGGAGCTACTCTGCAAGTTGCAGAGAAACCTAATGAGGAAGGTAAATATCCTGCCAAAGCCAGCTATTCTGTTTATCCAGTTGAAAAAGAGGGGATGATTTTCTCTCATTGGCTGGTAAATGGGAAAAAAGTTGATGTTGTTAGTGATAGCGATTTGGGCTATCATGATGTATTAATCTCCGATATGGAGATTGAGGCAGTATTTGTACCTGATGGGTCGGAAATTGAGAGAAAGGCCTCAATTTCTTTGGATAATGTTTATGGCCAGGTAGATTCTGATGGAAGGTACTTACTGAACTTTGCAGTAAGGTCTGTAGTTCCAGAGGGCTATAAAATTACAGGCTATGGGATTATCTGGACCAGGAAGGATGCTTCTTTGTTTGGATTAGAAGACAATTTATATGGATTGTTTTATCCCGATGAGGGATATCCAGAGCCAAAAAGTGCAGCTACATTGGTGGGTTCCGTTGGTTATATCAAAGGAACTGGAAACACAGAGTTGGTCAAACAGACTTTAGCGCTGAATGTTACCAATTATGTGTCGGATAAGTCTGTTATTGAAGCTAGAGCTTTTCTTATTGTCGAAGATGGCGATGGTAATAAGCTTATAGTATATGATAATGAGACTTCTACTACCAAGACAGCGCTGGAAAACATTTTTTAATGGCTTGCAATAAATTTTTTCATACTAAAAAAGCGGTGGTTTTCCACTGCTTTTTTGGTTTACTTAAAAAAGTACAAAAAATTTGTAAAAATTTACATAAAATTGCTTGACAAATAGGAAAAAAGAGTGTATAATGAATATAGAAAGAATAAGTTTAAGGAAGTAAAGGAGGATAAATCATATGGCAAGTTTAGAATATAAAGAACCAATGGCTGAGACAAGTGGACTAAGCTTAGGGATTAATCCAAATGCTGGTATAGCAACAGCAGATATAAGCACTCCACCACCAGTAATTGTAGACCCAGATCCAGGTGAAGATCTTTAATGAGCGAGGTAGAACAAGGTCCTACCTCGTTTCCTTTTATAAAAGAATTTTTTACAGAAGAAAGGAATATGACAAATGAATTATCAGATTGCAGATTTAATGGTAGAATATAATCCGAAGTATGATATGTTGAAAACAAGGTCAGAAAAGTATAAAGTGGAAACTGCTCAAGAAATTGATTTTCAAATGACAATAACAGAACAGGAAATACAAGAGGCTTTGAAAAATTATCAAGAGGGAACAGAAAAAAGTGTGGTAGAATATGTGCAAATGAGTAGCAAATTTTATTATTCATTATTAAAATACTACGGCTGCCTCTTGCATGCCTCCTGCGTGGTGGTTGACGATGAGGCTTATTTGTTTTCTGCCGACTCCGGCACTGGCAAATCGACCCACACGGGCTTGTGGCTTCGCTATTTGGCAGACAAGTCGCCCTATATTTTAAATGACGACAAACCAGCCCTACGTGTCTTTGATGATGGAGTATACGCCTATGGCACCCCATTTTCTGGCAAATATGACATTAGCGAAAACCGCAAAGTTAAAGTAAAAGGTATTTGCTTTTTAGAGCAATCTGACACAAATGCGATTTGGAAACTAGAATCTAGCAAAGCGATTCAGCTATTTTTGGAGCAAACGACTTATCATTTGAGCCAAGAAAATATGGGGAAATTGCTGGATGTTTTGGAAGTGATTATGGAGAAGGTGCCAATTTATAAATTGAAGTGCAATATGAGTAAGGAGGCTGTGAAGATGTCGTATGAGGCGATGAGTGGGGATACGATGGAGAAATAACAGTATAAAAAAATGGGACTTGACATAGAATAGAAAATGAGTTATAATAAAAGTAACTTAAGTTCAAATAGGGGTCTGAACTTATACGAGAGATATGCTAGCCACGTATCTCTTTTTTATATAAAAAAACAGGGTAGCCAGCCCTGTTTATAAGTTGGAATATTTAATTAAAATAGGGATTGAATAAAATCAAAAAATAAGTTATAATGAAAATAAATGAAGATTGTATTCTAATGGAAAAAAATACTGGAAAATACTTGAAATTTACATAATTTTGTGCTATAATGATAATAAGGATAGAAAAGTTTTAGGAGGAATAGATGAATCAAAAGTGGAAAATAGTTATTGAGGAAACTTTTGATAATTGCGAATATATTTATCCCATTCAACAAAAGAAGGTTTCTGAGTTAATAGAATATTTCAAAAAAAATAAAAATGTAAAAGCCATTATTATTTTTGGCTCAAGTGTAACGAATCAATGTCATATAGGAAGTGATATTGATGTATATGTTGATTTGTATGAAGATGAAGATATCGTGCAAGATAAATATTTCGATTTTTCCTATGATTTATGGACGAATTTTTCAGTCGATGAACGTTTATATCATGAAATTATGAAAAAAGGAGTTATGGTTTATGAAAAATCAAACACTATTGGATAAAGCAATGCAAAATTTATATTGTGCCAAGGCGTTATTTCAAAGTTTGGGAAATGATGAGGTCTATCTAAATTATGTTGGCTACCATTTACAACAGGCTGTTGAAATGTCGATTAAATACAATTTAGAACTGAATCGGGATAGAATATCCTAAAACACATGATATAACCCAGTTGATTAATCTTGCAAAAGAAAAACAGGTCGATATTTATGTGACAGAATATATTGATAGTCATTCAGAAATGTTTACTGTATGGGAAGCTAAAACGAGATATATTTTAAATTATCAACTAGAAACAAAAAAAATAACGTTAGCTCTAAAAGAGGTCGAAAATTATTTGAATGATTTAAAAAAGGAGTAACTGTAATGAAGATTAAAGAAGGATTTGTTGTAAGAGAAATTGCGGATAGCATTGTGGTTGTGCCAACTGGTGATTTGTTGAAGGAATATCGAGGAATGCTGACATTGAACAAATCGGGTCAGTTTATTTGGCAATTGTTGCAAAACGAGGTAACGGAAGAAGAATTGATTGCGAAATTGGCAGAAAAATACCATTTAGAGCAGGAAAAAGCAAAAGCAGATATTGAGGCTTTTTTACATACTTTGCGTGAGAAAAAAATTTTGGAAAACGATTTGTAGAAACGAATGAAGAAAGGAACATAAGAAAAATTGAAAGATTTCAAAACTTTAAAATGGATTTTTCGAAAGACAAAATCGCAAAGTTTGAATTTTATAATAGTGAATATCATTTATGTGGTATATTCTGTTTTAAGTATATACCTAATTTTGGTGTCCAAAAATCTAATTGACGCAGCCACATCAGGGGCTTTGGAGCCACTTAAAAACTATATTTTCCAATTGCTTGTTATTTCTGTGGTGGAAATCGCGTTGAAAGCCATTCTTAGTTCGGTTGACGCCGTCACCCGCGCCAAATTGGAAATGTATTTTAAGCAAGATGTGTTACAGACCATTTTAAAAAAGGATTACCAGAAAATTTCGAAATTCCACAGTGGAGAATTGATGACCAGAATTGTTTCTGATGTGAATCTTATTATTGAAACGTTGGTGTCTTTAATTCCAAGTATTCTTGCAATGGTGACGCAATTGGTGTGCGCCGTTGTTTTGCTGTTCCAGATTAGCAGGGAATTTGTGGCAATTTTGCTACTTGGCGGGGCAATTTTGTTTGTGGTGGTGAATTTGTTTAAGCCATATCTGAAGAGAATTCACAAAAAAGTGCAAGAGGCAGGCGCGACAGTGCGTTTGTTTTTCCAGGAAGTGTTTGAGAATTTGCTTGTGATTAAGATTTTTGAGGCAGAAGATGCGATTTCGCATAAATCCATGGAATTGCAGCAAAATCGTTATGCTGTTCAAATGAAGCGTAGAAGTTTGTCGATTGCGTCTAGCACAGGCTTTCATACGATTTTTCAGGTAGTGTATTTGTATAGCTTGATTTGGAGTGCGCGTCGTTTGTATTTGGGCTATATTACGGTTGGTGGCTTGACGTCGATTGTGCAGTTGATTAGCCAGGTGCAGGCGCCGATTATTGGATTGTCGCGCTCGTTTCAGAATTTGTTTAGCATGATGGCTTCTGCGGAACGAATTATGGAATTGGAAGAAATGCAGGAAGATGCTGTTTTAGAGAAAGTGAATTGCGAAGAATTATATGGTGTGTTGAATGCGATTGAGATTCAAAATATGGATTTTACTTACAAAAATAAGAAGGTGTTTGAGCAGGCGAATTTGAGCATTCACAAAGGCGAAATAGTAGCAATTTATGGAGAATCTGGCGTTGGAAAAAGTACGCTTTTGAAATTGATTTTGGGCATTTTGGAAAAAGATGATGGCGAGATTTGCTTTGTGTGTAAGGATGGAAACAAGGTTCCGATTGGAAATAACACGCGTGGCATGTTTACTTATGTACCACAGGGGAAATTTATTTTGAGTGGGACGATTTTGGAAAATATCACGTTTGTGAATCCGGAAGTTTCGGAAGAAGTGTTGCAAGAGGCACTGGAAGTGAGCCATTGCAAGGAATTTATCGAAAATTTGCCAGATGGGTTGAATACGAAAATTGGCGAGCGCGGAAGTGGTTTGTCGGAAGGGCAGTTGCAACGTTTGAGTTTGGCGAGGGCGTTGGTAAGTAGGGCACCGATTTTGATTTTGGATGAGATTACGTCTAGTTTGGATAGTGTGACAGAAAATGCTGTTTTGAACAAAATTAAAAGTTTGAAAAATAGGACATGCTTGATTGTGACGCATCGAAATAGTATTTCTGATATTTGCGACCGAGAATTTGTGGTAGAGAATTTGGAAATTAGGGAAAAGGTTAAGGGAGAATGAAGGAAGAAAAAGTTTTATTGGAAATTGTAACATGTTTTTTGGAGGAAAAAAAGTTTGTTCCGCAAGAAGAAATCAATGAAAAAAGATTGTATGCTTTGGCAAAAAAGCATAAGATGAGCAATTTTTTGATGGATTGGGCAGAACAACATTGCCAAGATGCGGAAATTAGGAAAAAAATTGAAAATGATTACAGTAACCAAATTGTGAAAGATACGAATGAAAATTTGGAATTTGAGGCGATATTGCATGCTTTTGAAGATGCTGGAATCAAGACGCTTGTGTTTAAGGGATTTTTGATGAAAGCGGTGTATCCGCAAAGTTATATGAGGCAGATGTGTGATATTGATTTGTTGGCAGACCAAAGCAATTTTAAAAAGGCGATTGAAGTCATGAAAGAATTGGGATATCAATATTCTTATGATGCAGAGTTACATTTGATTTTTTTGAAGCCACCTTTTATCGGAGTGGAGTTACACAAAAATTTGAGTTATCGGCAAAGAGAAAGAAGGGAAATATTTTAATCAAATTTGGAATATGGCGGTGCCTTATCAAAATTATAAAAATATTTATCAGATGACTCTTGAAGATAGCTATATTTATTGTATAGCTCATTTAATTCGTCATTTTAAAATAGCAGGAATTACGGTCAGGGATGTTTTGGATGTTTATTTGTATAATGAAGCTTATAAAGATGAATTTGATAGGAAAAAAATACAAGAAAAGTTGACCGAATTTGGAATTGAAAAATTTGAAGAAAAGATTCGAGAAATTGCGTATCATTGGTTTGGAGAAAAGATTGATGGCACTTTTGATGAAGTGGAAAAATTTATTTTGCACGGGACAAATGAGGCAAATCAGGTTCATTTTAGAATTGGTGAAAATGGTAGTAAAATAGCGTGTTTAAGGCGTTTGGTTTTTCCAACGTTTTCTGTTATGAAAGATAAATATCCGATTTTGGAAAAGTTGCCAGTTTTGCTTCCTTTTACTTGGGGAGCAAGATTGATTCAAGATTTTTTTTCAAAAGAGGCAAATGTGGGAGATAGGTTGCATAAAGTAAAATTAATTTATAGAGCAAAGGCAGAGGATGTGCAAGAAACGCAGGAAATTTATGAGAAATTGGGGATTGTGAGAAAGGAAGATTGAGATGTTTGTAGAGCATGAAGTTTTTATTGGTTTGCGAGATGTGGCTTTGGATAATAAAGTGACCAATACGGCGCTGTTATCCTATTTGGAGGATGCTGGCGGGGTTCATTCGAATTTGGCTGGTTATGGTTTGAAGGATATTCCGAAGGTTAAGCGAAGTTGGGTCTTGCTAAATTGGCAAATTGAGATTTTTCAAAGACCAACGTATGGCGAAAAAATTATGATAAAAACGTGGTCGAGAGGAATTGAAAAATTGTATGCTTATCGTGATTTCGAGATTTTAAATGAGGCAAAAGAGAAAATCGGAATTACGACTTCGAAATGGGTTTTGTTGGATACGGAAAATTTGAAGATTACGAAACCAGGAAAAGAAGTTGAAAATGCGTATACAGTAGAAAATAAATCTGTTTTTGAAAAGCCGGATTTGGGGAAAATGGCGGAGCCAGAAAGCTATGATGGCAGTACCAATTTTTACGTGAATCGAAGTTTGATTGATGTGAACAATCATTTGCATAATATTTATTTTATGGATATTGCGAACGAAGTTTTGCCAATGGATATTTATAAAAATGTGCAATTTGACAACATTTGCATGATGTGCAAAAAAGAGATTAAGCTTGGCGATACGGTGAAAGTTTTTTATAGCAAAGTGGAGAATGGCTATACCATTGTGATTAAGAGCGAGGATGAGCAAATCTTGCATGGGATTATTGCTTTGCAATAGCATAAAAAAATAAACTTGACATATACTAAAAAAGATGTTATAATAACATTAAGACGTCGAAAGTAGTTCGAAAATTAAAAGACGTAAAAAAGGACTAGGTGCCACCAAAGCAAACCTAGTCTTTTCCTTTGCCTAATCCTCTAAGTGCTTTACAATTAAGTAAATCAAATAAAGTTTCAACAGTTTAAGTAGTTCTTTAATCAAAAGACAACCTCCTTCCTGCCACTAAGCAAGTCGGCATATTTTATCATAAACGATAAAAATACATTTGTCAACTAAAATCTACAAAATTTTTATGATTCATTGGCTAATGGGTTGCTTTCCACTGCGTTTCTGACTTGTTCGCTATCGACATGCGTGTAAATTTGTGTTGTGGCAATGCTTTCGTGTCCCAATAATTCTTGCAAGGCACGAATGTCGACTTGCCCATATTGATACATCAAAGTGGCTGCGGTATGACGCAGTTTATGGACAGAATATTTGTTTGCGTCAATGCCAGCTGCTCGAAATTCCTGTTTGACAATGTATTGCACCGTTCGATTGCTGATTCGTTTACGTTGCTCGCTTAAGAATAACGCATTTCTGGCATCGCCTTTCACGCCATCGTGTGGACGAACTGCCAAGTAGCTATGGATTGCATTGACGCAGGCTTTGTTTAGATAAATGGTACGTTCTTTGTCGCCTTTTCCAATAACCGTTAATTTGTTGTTTTCAAAATCAATGTCACTGATATTGATTCCTGTTAACTCTGACAAACGCATTCCGCAATTCAAGAAAAGCGTGATAATGGCAAAATCTCGTGTAGAATTATCATGATTGCCATGTGTGTTGGCAGTTGGCGTTTTTACGGTTTGCAAAAGTTCACGACTTTGCTCTAAGGTCAGATATTTTGGTAAACGTTTACCAAGTTTTGGACTTTCCAAGTCTTGGGCTGGATTGTTGGGAATGAGTTTCATTTTATTACACAAATACTTGAA
Organism: uncultured Clostridia bacterium; assembly: GCA_947649935.1. Classification (GTDB taxonomy): domain Bacteria; phylum Bacillota; class Clostridia; order TANB77; family CAG-508; genus Scatovivens. The sequence goes on along the minus strand of CANSTR010000029.1, from coordinate 15,795 downwards.
AAACATGCGAATACTTGCTGTTTTGCGAGCAAGCGTTGCTGGTTTGCTACGATAATTCTTTTTTAAATAACCCAAAAAAGCGTGAATATCTTGCAACGTGATTTCAGAAATCATTTCTAAATTCATGTTGTTGATTGGAATTTCTTTGATGCCGTTCTTCTGATTCAACAGTTTCTCTGTTGGTATGATATTGCATGAACTTCAAAAAATGGGCAATATCGTAGTTGTATTCCTTAATGGTGTTTGGTGATTTATTTAAAATGGTAGCAGAATAATCTAAAAAATCGTTTAGAAATTCTGGGTTGTCTTCTTTTGCAATCATAGTAACTCCTTTTTTGTTTCTGCAAAATTTAGCGGCGTAGGAGAGAGGGCTAGTTGGAATTTGGCTAAATTTTTAATTTGGATTTTTTTATCATTTATTTCTTTTATTTTATCATAAAATTTGGAAAAGTAAAAGAGTAAATTTTTAAAATAAATAAGTTTTGAGAAATAAAAATTTTAAATGATAAATAGCAAATTTTTATTTGAGAATTTGTAATATTTATAAAATAATTTGTGTGAATTTTTTACCGAACATTTGTGTTTGGTTTTTGAAAAAATTAAATTTAATCATGATTTATAGATTAAATTATATCCTATATGAAAGATTTGTAAAACACTCAAAATCGACAAAAAAGCCGACGCGTTAGAATCGATTTTAAGGCGTTTTATTGTTCAAAACGATATATTATACCAGTAAAAGGCTTAAATCGGCTTAATTTAAGTAAGCTATAAATTGGGTTTTCAGGCGGTTTTATGGATATTCGTAGGTATCAGGTGTTTTCCTATTCATATTTGCGCAAAACTTTGATTTTGTGCAAAGTTAAATATCCTAATTTATTAAGGTAGCCTCCTACCTCTTTCAAAGTTTTGAATAAATGAAAAGAGCAAACTATTCATTTTGAATAGTTTGCTCTATAAAACGTAATTATTTTTTTACACTATTACAGAAACTGGCTAAGGATTGCATCGACTACAAGCAGTATATCCTTGTGAAATGGCGTCATTTTTATTGATTGAAATCTTACTATTCCTTAAATAACTACAACTAGAACGATGATACTTATCTCCTGTTTTGGTCACATACACACTAGCAGAAGTATCTGGATTAGAAGTAGCCGGCTTTGAAGAAGTAGTTGTCGAAGAAGAATTTGTTTGTTTTGCTCCCTCTAACTGTTGTTGTAAAATCCCATTTTGAGTTTCCAATTGGGCTTTTTCAGCAGTTAAAGTACCTAATTGTGTTTCTAAATTAAGAATATAGTTACTCTTCTCCTCTATTGTTTTCTGCAATTCATCGCTTGAAGGCGTAGCATTTAGCTTTGTAGTTAATGCTTCCTTCTCTTTCATTAAAGTTTGATTACTTGCCTCTAATGCTTGTATTTTTTCATTTGCTTCTGCTAAATCAGCAGATAAACTTGTAGATTCTTCTAACGGTATATCACTAGACGTTGAAACAGTATCATTTGTATGAGGATAAGTGCCAATCATCAAGATAATGATAATAGAAAGTATGGTTATTGTTAAATTTTTCTTATCTTTAAAAAAGCACCTTACTTTTTGGTCAAAATTTGTTTGTTCATGAATTTCTTTATTTTCCATTTTAAATTTCCCCCTTCATTTACAAGTATAACACATTTTGTCGAAAAATGCAAAATATTTTTTATAGGATTCGTAGAATGCCGTCAAATGTTGTCGACAATTTGTTCGCCACAATTTTTATTTTTGTGATATAATTTACCTGTTACACAAAAGAAAAGGAGGTGATTAAGATTGCCTAATCAGTCATTATCGCAAAAAGCAGATGAAGCATTAAACGTTATTTATAAGGAATATCAATTTCGCAAAAATTCGTACTACCTAAAGGCATTCACCATAAGTTCACTGTTTCCAGACAAAAACAATAGTGACATTATGTCTGCGCTAATTGAATTAAGCAAAACAAAGATGATTCGACTTTTTAGCGACAAACGAATTATTTTAAATGATGAAGCCATTCGCTACATAGAAAGCAAACTAGGCAATAAAATCTGTTAAAAAATGCTAAGCAAATTGCTTAGCATTTTTTAACAATCTATTTTTCTTTATCAGCTTGGATGTTTTCATTCATTAATTTTAAAAATTCTTCATTATTTTGTGTTTTTACCATTTCTTTTAGCAAATGTTCCGTCAAATCAGCAGTAGACATGTTGCTGATGGCTTTACGAATCGCAAATACAGAAGAAATTTCCTGATCCGTTAACAACAAATCTTCGCGTCTTGTGCCAGATTTATTGACATCAATCGCTGGGAAAATACGTTTTTCAGATAATCCCCTATCTAGCACAACTTCCATATTTCCTGTTCCTTTGAATTCTTCAAAAATTACTTCGTCCATTCTACTTCCAGTGTCTACTAAAGCTGTTGCTAAAACAGTCAAACTTCCTGCATCTTCGGTATTTCTTGCTGCACCGAAAAAACGTTTTGGTTTATGTAAAGCGCTTGGGTCGAAACCACCTGATAATGTTTTTCCTGAGGAAGGAATCACTAAGTTGTAAGCACGAGCAAGTCTGGTAATACTGTCTAACAAAACAACAACATCTTTATTTTGCTCTGTTAATCTTTTCGCACGCTCAATCACCATTTCCGCAACTTTTACGTGATGCTCTGGTTGCTCATCAAACGTTGAATAAATGACATCTCCATGAATCGAACGTTTCATGTCTGTGACTTCTTCTGGTCTTTCGTCAATGAGCAAAACAATCAACTCCACTTCTGGATTATTGGTTGTAATGCTATTGGCAATTTTCTTTAAGATGGTTGTTTTTCCTGCTTTTGGCGGAGCAACAATCATACCCCTCTGCCCTTTTCCAATTGGCGAGAACAAGTCCATCAAACGCATCGTATATTCTTTTGGATCAGCTTCTAATTTCAATTTTTTATTTGGGTAAATTGGAATTAAATCATCAAATTTGATTCTTTTAAATGCATTTTCTGGTGCATCACCATTGACTTCTCCAACAAAAATTAAAGATGGAAATTTCTCTTTTTCTCCGTCATTAGATGCTCGCTTGATTCCTTTAATACGGTCACCAGTATCCAAATGAAAACGCTTAATTTGGATTGGTGAAACATAAACGTCTTTTTGGCTTGGCAAATAATTTTTGCCACGCAAAAATCCATAACCATCTGGCAAAACTTCTAAAACACCTTCAACAATTTCATCTCCTTGCGTAGAAACTGAATAATTACCGTCATCTTGATTTAAATCCACAGTTTGTGCCATTGTTTCAGTTTGATTGGCTTCTGGTTCTTCTGTCTTTTGTGTCGAATTTTCTGTACTTGCATTGGATGTAATTTCTAAAATTTTTTCAATTAATTCTTTTTTCTTTAGCTTGGAAATATTGGTTAGACCTCTCATTTTTGCAAGATCTCTTAAATCTGCTAATGATAAAGATTCTAATTCCATAGAAAACGCCCCCTTTTTTATTTTCCTAATTTTATATTATTTTATTTTTTGTTCAAAATTTGGATATTTGTCGTTTGAAAAAAACAGCTAGAAAAAATCATATAAATTGATTAATAACCTTTATAAGGTATCTCATTTGGGTAATACATTTTTAAGTCTTTTCTTGCTATGTCTTCATTTTCCGCTCTTGAATTAACAGAATTTGCAACATTTATTTCTTCTTGTTCTTTTAATGTGGCTATTTTTTCATTTAAGGTCGCAATTTCAGTATGGTAAGATTTCAAAGTTGTTAGTTGTCCATTTATTTTTATCATAACAACCATTAAAAAAATACAAACTATTAACTTATACAAATTATGCGAACTAAATAAAGTTGTCATTCGTAAACTCCACATTCATAAAATTATATACATTTATAATATACTACAAAATTATTTAAAATCCTTCTTTTTTTGCACCATTTTTTTGAAAAAAATAGGAAAAAATAGTATTTTTTTGCAAATTTTCATCATTTCTTGTAAAATCATCATGCAAATTTTGCTGATTGTCAAAAAATAAAAAGAAATGCCAAACAAAACAGCCAGAATAATATAGAAACGAATTTCTCCATGGTTTGTTAAAATAAGCGTGTTAACAAGCAGAATTCCTACAATCGCCATAAAAATAATGTCTTCGATTGCTGTGATGAAATCCGAAGTTCGAAATGTTTTGCGAGAAGCTCTAAAAATGTCGAAAATAACGCCAATACATAAACCCAAAATCAGAAATAGGATAAAAATTTGTCCTTGCGAAAAAACATACATTGCCATCACCTTATTTAAAAATTTTACCGATTAAGCCTGACGCATTTTTCTTGAACGAATCTGACTCTGAATACGTAAGACTGGAAATATAGCCATCTAGCGTAATATCGGATGTGTCAATATTCAATTTATTGATTTTTAGGTTCTCTCCTTTGATTGTCAAAAGTCCCAACTCGGTTTCTACAATAATGATTTGGTCATCAAAACTCAAAACATCCAAAACGCCTGAAACATTCAATTTTTCACGATTTTCCAAAATAATATTTTGAATCGCATTGGCGATTTTTTTTTGTTCTTCTACCATAAAACGACCCCCTATTTTTGCTTTTCTAACTATATATATGCAGTCAAAGGAGGTTTTAGAACCAGTTTGTGGAGTTTTTCAGAAATTTAAGTTGGGTCGGCATATCAAACCGACCCGCACCAATTTTATGGAAAGAATTTATTGTGAATGGCTCGTACTGCCATATCAGCTTCATCGCTGTTTACCAAAACAGAAATTTTAATTTCTGAAGTCGAAATCATATGCATGTTAATATTATTTTCGTACAATGCTTCGAACATATCGCTTGCAATGCCTGGCTTATTCGCAATTCCCAGTCCAACAATCGACACTTTCGACAAATTCTCGCAATGCAAAATCTGTTCAATTTTCAATTCTTCTTTATGATTTTCGAAAACTTCTAGCGCCTTATTTAAGTCATTCATCTTCACTGTAAACGCAATATCTTTTGTGATATGTTCGCCAAAAGATTGCACAATCACATCTACATTAATTAAATTTTCTGCCATCAACTTAAAAATTTGATACGTTCTACCAATTTTATTTTCCAAGCCATTAATCGTGATTCTTGAAATATAATCATCTTTTGTAACGCCACTAATCACCAAATCTTCAAACGGCGGTTTATCTGAAACAAGTGTACCAAGGCTCTCTTTTTCAAAAGTCGATTTCACATAAATCGGTACTCCATATTTTTTGCCAATTTCCACGCATCGATTATGCAACACTTTCGCGCCCATGCTCGATAATTCCAACATTTCATCATACGAAATACGGTCCAATTTCACGACATGGTCCACAATTCTAGGGTCAGAAGAATAGACACCGTCTACATCTGTAAAAATATCGCAACGCTCTGCTTCCAAGTTTGCCGCCAACGCTACAGCTGTCGTATCCGAACCGCCACGACCAAAAGTTGTGATGTCACCATTTTCGTCGACACCTTGGAAACCTGCCACAACCACAACATTTCCGGCTGTTAAATATTCTTCGATTTTGCTATTTTCGATGTAACGAATGCGTCCATTCGCATGTTCGCTATTCGTGACAATTGGAACTTGCCAACCAGTCAAAGAAACTGCTTTGTAGCCTTTTTGATTAAGTAACATGGCTAATTTTGAAATCGTGATTTGTTCGCCAACCGAAACCAGCACATCATGCTCGCGATTCAAAATCTCACGATTTTTTACAGGATTTTTGATGATTTCTAATTCTTCAGAAATTAATTTATCCGTCGTCTTTCCCTGGGCAGATACAACTACAACTACCTGATTTCCAGCGTCCACCTCACGAATGATATGGCTCGAAACCATGTCTAATTTTTCCGTATTTGCAACAGAACTTCCGCCAAATTTTTGTACAATTAATCCCATAATTTGTAACCTCTTTTATTTTCTAAAAATAATTTTTAAATTTAAAAATTATTTATGTGTGGGAATATTTCGAATATTCCTCTTAATAGTATATGACGAAATTTCAAAGAAGACTCTATTTTTTAGAAGATATCCATTTTAGATATTCGCGCATAAAATCATTCAAATCCCCATCCATAACGGCTTGAATATTGCCTACTTCGTAATTGGTGCGGTGGTCTTTTACCATGGTATAGGGGCAAAAAACGTATGAGCGAATTTGGCTTCCGCCAACCAATTTCCATTTCGGTTCCTTTGATATCTGCCATTTTTTCGCGTTCTTCTTTTTCTTTTAATGCCGTCAATTTGGAACGAAGCATACGCATGGCTGTATCGCGATTTTGGAATTGCGAACGTTCTGACTGACAGGTCACCACAATATTGGTTGGAAGATGCACAATGCGAATCGCAGAACTGGTTTTGTTGATATGCTGTCCACCTGCACCAGAAGAGCGATACACATCAATTCGCAAATCATCTGGATTAATTTCCAATTCTGTATCATCGATAATTTCGGGCAAAACTTCAACCGATGCAAACGACGTATGTCGTCTTCCTCCACTATCAAACGGCGAAATACGCACCAAACGATGAACGCCATTTTCGCTTTTCAAGTAACCATACGCATTTTCGCCAGAAACAAGAAATGTAACACTTTTCAAACCTGCCTCTTCCCCATCCAGATAATCCAGTTCTTTGACAGCATAGCCATTGTCGTTTGCCCATCTGGTGTACATGCGGTATAGCATTTCTGCCCAGTCTTGCGATTCCGTGCCACCTGCGCCCGGATGTAGAGTAACTAAAGCATTACTGGCATCGTATTTGCCAGACAACAACGTTTGGGTTTCAGCATTTTGCATGTTTTTTTGTAACTTTTTCGTATTGGCAACCAAATCTTTTGCCAAATCTTCTTCTTGTTCAATCAGCAAAAGTTCGTTTAATTCCAGCAAATTTTCTAACTCGCTTTTTAAATTTTGATATAAATGAAGTTTCTTTTGAATGACATTCATTTGAGCATATATACTAGAAGATTTCTGGTTGTCCTCCCAAAAATCTTCTGCCAAGGTTTGCTTTTCTAATTCGCTTAAATTTGTTTGCAATGCATCAATTTGTAAGGCACCTGACAATTCTTGCAACTGCTTTTGCAATTCTAACAGAAATCTTTTATTTTCTTCTAAATCAAGCATTTTTAATCTCCTGTTAAATTTTCTTTATCATATCAAAAAAGGATGAAAAATTCAACAATTTTGTTGAATTTTTTTGATTCTTCATATATTTAAAAAATTTCATTATTTAATCGTTCAGAAATTACATTACAGTATTCTTCACTTAATTCAATACCAATATATCTTCTGTTTAAATTTCGTGCAGCAACTAAAGTTGAACCACAACCACAAAATGGATCTAAAACAATTTGATTTTCTAAAGTTGTCAAACCTATCAAAAATTTCATTAGTGCTATTGGTTTTTGAGCAGGATGTAGTCCTCTATCTGAGGGTTCTGTTTTGCACTTGATAATATTCGAACAAATTTCTATTCCTTTATTATTTAATGGGTTATTTTTAAAATACTTTTCGTTATATCCGCCAACTTTATTGATAGCAATATTGTCTGTTAATGTTCCTCCTATTGGATATGGTTTCATAAACCATAATATAGGTTCAAATAACGGTCTTAGATTTCCTATCTTCCATCCATCCCATCTAGCTATATTATCAATGTCATTACGACGTTCAAATACAACTTTTACATTTTGTGCTCTATGTGCTGCTGCATCTTTTTCCCAAGCTAACATATCTTTAAATATAAAACCTGCATCTTCCATTGCACATATACATCTATGTGCAAATCTTCTACCTGCAAAAATAAAACAGCTAGCTCCTGGTTTGAGAACTCTTAACCATTCATTTGTCCAAGATGAACACCAATTATAGTATTCTACAGGCATTTTTTTATCAGCTTCAGACCACCCATTTAATGGTTTACCTCTTTTTTTAAATAATGTAGACTTATTTTGTGCTGGACTTGTACCAAGAAGCGAAGAATTTGTATTATTGTGTAAAACATCCCATGTATCCATAGAAATCCCATATGGTATATCCGAAAGAATTAGATGTATAGCATTACTTTCTATTTTTTTTATTTCTTCAATGCAATTTCCACAAATTATATTATCAGTTTTCATACTGTTTTATCTCCATTCTACAAAGATTTTTTATAAGATAGAATTGAAAGTATTTTTTCATTAAGCTTTCTTGATTTTACCAATTCTTCAATAGCTTGTTCTTTTGTATATGCTTTTATACTTTCTATCTCGGATTTTAAAATTAATATCTCATTATTGCTTCTTTCAATAATATCTGATTTACAGGTATTTAGTTGATTTTCAAAATCAGAAAGATTAGTAGAAATCCTATCACACACCATTTTATTTATATATGGAAAAAGACAATTCATTCTATCAGCATATGCAATTCTACTATCGCGTTCTATTCTTATGGGAGCATTCCAAATTTGTTCTAAACTAAGTGACGTATCTTCGGTAACTTCTCTATTTAAAAGAAATAACATATGTTCCCACGATAACAAACATACTTTATCAGATAGCGAAGATGAGTAAATTTGACTATTTGTATTAGGATATTGAAAATATGGAGCTACTAAAACTGCAAAATCATTTTCCATTCCCCTCCACTTACTTAATGTCGAAATTTTAAAATCTTTTTGATTTTTTGCAGTTCTACTTAATCTAAAGGTTTTAGCATCTGCAACTAGAGTATATCCGTGTTCACTTTCTGCTATTATATCTGCACTGTTTCCGCGTTCTGATACAGCTTTAGCTTTTAATCCAAATTCATTAAAACATCTTGCTAATATAATATCAGAAGCTTTAGAATATAATTTTTCTTCTGTGGAACTAGCTTCAATAGTTTCTGGAATAGTTCCAATCTCTTTAACGATTTCTATAAATTGATTTTTTTCTAAAACTTTTATGTATGTTTCTAATTCTTCACCCGCTTGTTTAAAACTCTTGTTAACTAAAGTCAATGAAAATAAAAAATTTAAAAAATCTTCATAATCTTTTTTCATAAAATATTTTTCTTTTCTCGTTGTATAATCTGTATAATATTCAATTTTTATAAATATATCATAAAAACAGATAATTATCAACAAATTATCTGTTTTTTATCATATTTCTGCAAAGCATTGTAATTGCTATTTACCGCAACAATTCTTATATTTCTTCCCACTTCCACATGAAGACTTTATTTCTGTATTATCAATACTATAAAATACTATTTATACTAATAATATTGCAGATTATAGTGATTTGTATTTATTGTATTATTAGTATTATTTTTGTATATGTTTTCTTATTTTTTGCAAACAAAATGCAAACAATGTTTACATTCGATTTATGGAGTTAGTATATACTAACTAACAGAAATATGCAAGTATTATTAGTAATTTTATATACCAAAAGCTTCTTTTACAGATTGATAATCCCAATAATATTTCCCATCTTTATAAAAAACCATAGCTTTATGAGTACCAGTATTTCTTAGAACTTCTGGACATTTTGTTTTATCTACTTTGGTATCATTGTATAAGACAATAATCTTAATACCTGCTTCAACAGCCTTATCACATTCATACTTTATATAACTGCGGTAATCTACAGAATATCCTCTCGCACATGAATATGTATGACTATTATAGCTACCACAATTTTGGCAACCACCTTTGGTAATTTTATTCGTGTTATTACCAACAATTAAAACAAATGTCTTTGAACCATCCATACGATATTTTAATGATGATTTAATAGAACAATATAAACTATTATCACTTGATGTTTGTAAATCATGTGCATCTGAAAAAGACAAACTCCATTTTTTACTATCATTCCATTTATGTAATTGGTCTACAGCATCTTTGTCATGATCAAAATCTGCTGCTATATATGTTCTTGTTCGATAAACTGACATTTTTAAATTCCTCCTTATTTTTTGAATCTATTTTTTAGCTCAGAAAAAGATATCTTTTCCTTGTCTCCTGTATAAATAATTATATTTATTTTACTTTTACTTGTAATTAATGATGACGTTTTTAGTGACCATATTATTTGTTCTAAAAATTCTTGTTCTGATAAAACGGGATTAATTCTTGAAATTCCTGTACCAATAATTGGTACATTTATTACTCTTCCATTATGAATACGATTTATTTCATTCCAAAAATCATTCAGAAACTTTAGATATTCTTGCATTGATAAATATGCTTCATTTTTATCATTGAATTTTGTTAACGCTGTTAGAATATATTCATTTATGTTTATTGTAGTTCCTATTGCATATTTTTTTGTTTTTCCTTCTGTTCTACTTAAATTTTCTTCATATTTATAACCTGTCAAGCATTCTTCAAGTTTTGAATTTAAACTTTCTAAATCATTATACTTTAGATATTCTTTTACATACATACCATGTAAAGAAGTTTGTGATATTATAACATCATCAACTTGTGTATCAAAATATTCATTTACAGGAATTACCTTTATTCCATCTTCTTTAAAAAGGTCTCCAATTTTTACATCTAAATCTACTTTACCAATTTTTAACTCAATATGATTACATAAAAATTTATAATAGCAAAAAATTAAAATATAAATTATTATAAATAAAATAATAAATCCCACTAATATACCTATATTATAATTATTTGGAACACCTGTAATCGCCAACACAAATCCTGTAATCGTTGATATAATTGAAAATATACTCCATTGTGCCTTAATTAAATTAACATCAAAAAATTTTTGTTTCATTTATCACACCTCCAAATTCTAATCAATTTTAATAATTTTATAAATACTATAAATCAAAAAGGAATATTAATATTTTCTTAAGTATTCGTACTCCTTTTATCTTTTTCTTTTGTATACTTTTATACTATTTTACTATCCAATAGCAATTGATTGATATAATTGATGTTGGCATACCCTCAATTTGAATGTCAAATTTTAAACTTGGCTCAACTATAGTAGAAGCATTATGTATTCTAAAACTAAATTGCCATCCATTGTCTAAATATAATTCAACTTTATTAGTGCTACCTGGTTTTAGTTGTATATCTACTAAACGAGTAGGTAAATTAACTAAAGGTATTTTAACTTTTGCTTCCTCTTTTTTACTATTTTGATTTAATGTACCTCTCATATTAAAAGTTTGTATTTGAGTTAATTTATCACCATCTATACTTATTATTTTATAGAAATCAAATGCACCTAATAAATATTCAACCATTCTTTTAGGTAATTCTGGATACTCTTTATATATTCTTTTTATTTCATCAACAAATGCATTTAATAATGGAACATATATATCTAAATCCTTATCAGGCAAATCTCTCCAAGTTGTTCCTTTATCCTTTTCTTTAGATAGATAATCAAAAATTGGTTTTACATCATTCCAATATTGCTCTGAACATTTTTTATCATACCATCTTTCTCCAAAATCAAGAGTTTTAGCTAATCTACTATGTTTTACTGCAAAATGGTTATGTTTAATACTAAAACCAATTTCCCATTTTCTTTCTTTTCTAATTGCTACTATATCTCTTACATCACCAACTTCTCCCATTACGTCTGGTTGTATTAATAATTCGACTTTATCATCATCATTTTCAACAATCATTGGTTCTAAATCAAAAATTGTTTTTACAATAGATTCTGCACTTGTAATTAAATTAGATTGTAAAGACTCATCAATAGACTTCCAAGCAGTTAATGCTGCCTCAAAAGAACTATTTGATACTATTTCAACATTTCTATATTTCTTAATCTCTCTTTCAAGAGTAATTAAACATATATATTCAAAGGCTCTTCCTTGATTATTGCTTTTATCACTCACTTAATTTCCTCCATTCTCCAAAGTGTTTTTTATAGCAGTAGCTACCTCATAAGCCAAATTAATTGGTACAGCATTTCCAATCATTTTATAACCAACATCTGTATTTGTATAATCAAACTTAAAGGTATCTGGAAATCCCTGTACTCTAGCTACTTCTCTGACTGTCATTCTTCTATATAAGTTTTCTTTTCCTTCAACAAATCTGCAATCATTTTTTCCAAATTTTATCATTTTAGGTGCTTGTGGATGAATTTGGCATTGCCTTCCAGAAGCTTGTACAGTAAAAGCTTGTTCATTCCAAGATTTAACTCTATTTCTACTCATAAATATAGGAGAATATGCACCTATAAAATATTCATTATTATTTATTGCATTAGGATTGTGCTTATTCTTTTCTAATGAAGGTACAGCTGTATCTTGTAAATCCCAAATTATATCTTTTAAAGTAATCTTATTTTTATCATCTAAAGTAGATCCTTTTGGAAATTCAAATTTATAATTAATACCTTTTCTAAAACCAATAAAAAATATCCTTTTTCTTTCTTGAGCTACTCCATAATCTTTTGCATTAGCTTTATATATTTGAACATCATATCCTGCCTCATCAAATAGCTTTATAATATTATTAACAGCCTCTGAATGTCTATCTGCTAACATACCATTAACATTTTCTGCTAAAAAAAACTTTGGTTTTACATGTTTTAATATCCTGATATAATCATAAAACAATTTTCCTCTATCATCGTTAATACCTCTTAATGAACCTGCTTCTGACCAAGACTGACATGGTGGTCCTCCTATTATTCCATCAACATCATCTGGAAAATCTTCTTCTTTTATGTTTCTAATATCACCTTTTATTAGTTTTGTATCTTTATGATTAATTTCGTATGTTTTCCATATATTTTTATCAAATTCATTGGCAATTGGAATTTCAAATCCAGCTTTTTCAAAGCCTAAATCTAAACCTCCACAGCCACTAAATAAACTTATTACTTTCATCTTAATTCCTTCCTTGTATAATTAAATTGCTACTTTATTTTATATCATAAATCGTCTTTTTTAACAACGATTTTAGAAAATTTTTGTCATAAAATATAATGTTACTTTTCTCAATTATAAAAACGGCTTAAAATTTATTTTAGAGAGCCAGTAATTATACTAGCTCTCTACATTCTAGTATGCAATTTCATATTTTATAATATCATTTATTAAGTCTGAAGTCATAACCTTATCTAATTGTAATCTTCAATTTTTACACTTTTCATAATTTCATAAAACTTAATTATTTCATTAATTACTCTTATTACTTCTTTCTTTCCTAATTCTTGTTCTTCTTCATCAAGACATTCTATTTTACATACTCTTTTCATATTGTACTCTAACCATCCTGATTTATTTTTGAAATTTGTTAATACTGCATCATTTAAATCACTTATATTACCACCATTAAACTTATAAGTATTTATAAAACAATCAAATTTTTCCTTATCAAAATAATCTTGTCCACCACTCCAATCCCATGCAGTTTCTAGCAATTCTTCACATGGATTCACTAATCCAGATGATTCCCAATCTATCAAAACAGGATTTTCTTTATCGTCCCATAAAATGTTTGGTAAATCTAAATCTCTATGACTTATTACTTTATTATTTGAAATTTTTAAAGATGCTCTTGTTGATTTTTTATCAAGTTCTGTTAAATAATCAATATTACTTGCTAATAATTTCTTTATTTCTTCATCTTCTATTTTTGAAACATAATAACTCCAATCAACTTCTACAACATCTTTTCCTAAATTGCTATTATTTTGTATGCTACTAAAATCTATTTGATGAAGATTAGCTAATTGTTCTGCAACTTTTTTTACCTTATCTATAGTTATTTCTTCATCTTTAATCGCCTTTCCATCAAACCAATCAAAAATAAAAAAGTAATTACCATCTATTTCTTGTAATGCTTTACCATTATAAATATTAGCTGAAATGCATTGAACATTATTTATTTTAGCAACATTAGCTATTTTTTCAGCAAATATATGATTATTTATAGCATTTGGTCTTTTCATAACTTCTGGATTTAAATGTTTTATCGCATATACTCCAGTTGATGTTATAACTTTATACATTCTATTTAATAAACCGCCTGATACTCGTATAGGCTTTTCATTTATTATTCCTAAATTTAATTTGCCAATTAGTTTATTCAATATATATTCCATGTTATCTAATCTTTTAAGATATAAAGTATATTCGCTTGGATCAAACTCGTCTCCTTGCCCTTTATCTATAGCTTCTGTAAATCCATATTTAGAATATATATGTTTAGCTCTTTCATTATCTTCTTCTACACCAATTGTAAACTCTGTATATCCCTCATTCGCTAATGTATTTATACAATAATTTATTAACTCTTGTCCTAATCCTTTTCCTTGAAATTCTCTGTCGACTCTAAAAGCTTCAAAATATATTCTTTGATTAGGTATTGTTTCTGTTAACAAATCATGATTTGCATAATTTATTGTAAGTTCTCCAACAAATTCGTTTTCATTTTCTATAATAAAAACATCCATTTGGTTCTTTTTAAATTCCTCTAATCGTTGTTTCTTATATTTTTTCCATAAATCATCATCACCAGGGAACAATTTTTTCAACTTATCAAACTCTTCTATTTTTATTTTTCTAAAATTCATTTTATATCTATTTTTCCTTTCCCCACCAAGTAGGTATTAATTCTTTTAATTTAACAAATTCCTTTGTTTCTAGATTTTTTAATATTTCTATATTTTCACTCTCATCACTTAATTGCATCATATATTCCATACAAGCACCACAAGGCATCATGAAGTTTCCTTCACTACCTATACAAACAACTTTTAATATTTCGTGTTCTCCATTTGTAATCATCGTACTAATTGCATTTCTTTCAGCACACATTCCTAAACTGCATGATGTATCTATACAAACTCCAGTATAAATATTTCCTTCTTTTGTTAATATAGCTGATGAAACACCGCCTGCATCAAAAAACTTATTAGATATATCACACATTTTTGAATTTTCTAGTGCTTTATTATACAATTCATTCCAAATGTTATTATCACTATATAAATATTCAAGATGTATAGCATATACTCCATTTTCTTTAATTGATTCTCTATAACCATTTAAACTATTTATTGAATTTATTCCTTCATTATAATCATCTGTAGATGATAAAGTGTATTTTGTTCCTTCTAACATCAATAATTTTTCAATAGTTTCATATTTATTAATTTCTTTTATCTTGCAATTAATTGTTTCATTATTGCTATTATTAAATACAATTATATCTCCAATTTCATATTGGCTATAATCATTATCTATAGTATTTGCTCTTATTTCTATTCTTTTTGTTCTATCTTTAATTGCATTAAATCCTCTATCATTCAAATTCAAATATCTTTTCATAAACATACATTTCCTTTCGCTTATGCTATTATATCATATTATTTGTAGATTTTGTTACATTTTATAGATTTTTCTTACATTAAATTTTAAAGAGCCAGTAATTATACTAGCTCTTTAACCTAATAAGCAATTTCATATTTAATTATTTTATCAATTGTTTTAGAACTCATTAAATTGTCGAACACATTACTTACTTCTTTCTTGTTTTCATCTGTACTTGATATATAAAAATTTTCTGTAGTTTCTATATACTTATGTCCAAGAATATCTGCGACATCTCTAATTTCTATACCATTTCTTAAATTAATTGTTGCATAACTTCCTCTTAAATCATAGAATCTACAATTTTCAATGCCAAGTTCTTTATGAATTATCTTAAATGGATAATTTAAAATATTTCTGCCAACATATTTTCCATTTGGTCTTGTAAATACCATATCTGCTTTGTTTATTT
>CANSTR010000028.1 GCA_947649935.1 uncultured Clostridia bacterium | reverse complement strand
ATGTGTCTATTTTTTTATGTTATTTTTGTTGCTTTATTTTTTTGAACTGAGGCTTGTTTAAGTTTTTATCTCTTATTATCCATGCTGTCATTATTGAATTTTGTGGATGCTCTTTGCTATTTGTAGTGTTTAATCTTACAACAACGTTTAAGTTGTTTTTTTCTAACTTATTAATAAAATATACAGTATCTCTATTTTTTAAGTCTTCTAATACTTCATTTGGATTTAAAACTACCCTATCAATATTATCAATTATTAATTTAAAATCATTACCATGGTCTTGAAAAATATGAACCTTTCTCTCATTAGTCAGCACAACATCTTCTGTCACTATCTTTTGACTATACTCTCCAATTTTACTTCTATCTAATTTTCCAATAAATTGCACATTTTTTACCTCTTCCGATTCACTTTATTATCCCTTACTAATCTTTCGCCAAAACCAAAATCAAAATCTCCTCCGCCCCAGCATCTTTCAGAACCCTGCTACATTCCTCCGAAGTTGCTCCTGTCGTGTAAATATCATCTAGCAAAATAATCTTCTTACCTTCTACTTCAATATCTTTTTGAACGAAGAAAGCATGCTGAATATTGCTTTGTCTTGCTTTTCCGCCTAATTTACTTTGTGTTGTCGTATTTACTACTTTTATTAAAATATCATTTTTACTTGGAATTTCTAAAGATTTCGACAAATTCTCAGCGACCAACTCTGTCTGATTGTAGCCTCTTTTTTGCATTTTCTTTTTGTGCATTGGCACAGGAATAATCAAATCGTACTCTTTCAGAAGCTTACGATTTTCTTCATTTTTTACAATTACATTGGCAAAAAAGTGATTTAGATACGCCTGATTTAAAAATTTATAGCGTAAAATTAATTTTCGAACTAAACTTTCATATTGAAAAAGATACAATAATTTCTCATATTTTTTATTTTCAATTTCTACAAGGCAAGATTTTTCCAATCTTTCCACTCTTGCTTGACATTTTGGGCAAAGCCAATTCGGGTCCACTTTTCCACAAACACTGCATGCTGGCGGAAATAAAAAATTAAGGACAAATTCAAACATGTTAAAAACACCTCCTAAATTTGCCCCCAGCAATATTTTATTTTTATCATTTCATTTATGCTTTTTTTGCAATTTCTGCAATCTCAGTAAAAGCTTTTTCATCAGATACTGCAATTTCAGCCAACATTTTTCTGTTGATTGTAACATTTGCTTTTTTCAAACCTGCAATCAATTTGCTGTATGTTAAACCATTCATTCTTGCAGCTGCATTAATACGCGTAATCCACAATTTTCTAAAATTAGATTTTTTATCTTTTCTTCCTACATAGGCATACATTCCAGATTTCATAACAGCTTGTTTTGCCATTCTATATCTGTAATGTTTTGCACCAAAGTAACCTTTAGCTTGTTTTAAAACTTTTTTATGTCTTGCTCTTGTTGTTCTAGCTGTTTTTACTCTTGCCATTTTTATATCCTCCTCTTTCCCTCTTTTTAGTTACCATAAGGTAATAATTTTTTGATTCCAGCCTCGCAAGTCTTATCTGCAATTCCGTTTTGAACTCTGGATGTTAATTTTGTTCTTTTTGTTTTTGTTGCTAAACGATGTCTTCTATTTGCTTTTGTTCTTTTTACTTTCCCTAAAGCAGTATATTTGTATCTTTTGCTAGCTGCTTTATTTGTTTTTAGTTTTGGCATACCTAAGTTCCTCCTTCTATCCAATTATTTATTTTTTGTTAAAATAACAAACATGGTTTTACCTTCTAAAAGTGGCTTTCTCTCTGGTGTTGCAATGTCAGATAAATCTTCCACAAATTTATTCAAAACATTTTCACCAATTTTCATATTGTTCAACTCTCTTCCTCGAAATCTCAAAGAAAGTTTTACTTTATTTCCAGCTTCTAGAAATTTTCTTGCATTTTTACTCTTAAATTCAAAATCATGGTCACCAATATTGGTTGAAACTCTTAACTCTTTCAGTTCAGTGACTTTTTGATTTTTTCTTGCTTCTTTTTCTCTTTTTGCTTGTTCAAATTTATATTTACCGTAATTCATGATTTTACAAACTTGTGGTTTTGCATTTGGTGCTACTAAAACCAAATCTAAATTCTCGTTTTCAGCCATTTCCAATGCTTTCTCAAATGGCATAACACCTTTTTTCTCACCATCGCTTGTAATTACTTGAACTTCTTTTGCTTTTATCTGTCTGTTAATTGGTAATTCTTGTTTTATAATAAAACACCTCCATAAAATAAAAAATGACTTTCAGAAAAAGTCAAATCCACAAAAAATAACAATATAAAATTGATATTTTAACCTTATCCTCTGCTTCGAGCTAAGGTGAGAAGTGGATACTTCTTCTTGAATATATGTATTTTAACACATGAAAATTGATTTGTCAAGCAGTTTTTACATTTTTTGCAAAATTTATTTATAAAAAACAGGAATAGACTTCATTGTCTGTTCCTGTTCCCCATATTATTCATCTTCCAAATATTCACTTGGTGTATACTGAATTTCAATATTCGTTGTCTTTTCTTTTGGTGGCTGTTGATTTTCTGTTTTTTCTTCTTGCTTGTCATCTTTTGCTTTTATCTTGATGTCCATGTTTTTATCAACCACATTATTGATTCTTTGCATTAAATCAGGCACATAATCCATCAATTTGTCAATTGCCGATGTATGTTCAATTGGCATTACTTTAATGGAATCTTGCATTACCACAATAAAGGCAACCGGACTAATGCTTACGCCTGCGCCACTTCCACCGCCAAAAGGTAATCTGTATTTGGCTTCTTCTTCCTTATCTCTTTTTCTATATTCATTCACAGTTTCACTATGAAATTCACTGCCACCTGCTGCAAATCCAAAACATACTTTAGAAATTGGAATAATGACCATATTATTCGAAGTTTCAATTGGTTCACCAATAATTGTATTGACATCTACCATATCTTGAATGCTATTCATGGCGGTTTTCATAAGACCTTCTATCGGATGTGTTTCATTCATATCTTTCACGCTCACTTTCCTTTTATTTTACTTAAATCTATTATTTGTGAAAAATTCATTTTTATACAAAAAATTAAATTTCTAGTGGACTTTTTTGCGTGATATGAATCTTATTAATCTCTTTGTTTTTTGCCTCTCGATTAATATACATCAATACTTTTATAAAACGAATGAGCGTCATTTCTATTTTGGCAGAAATGTCAAATCTCAATTCATTGGATTGATAAATAGGAGAAACTTTGTAATAAAATTTTTCTTGATCGACTTTTTCGCTATTTCTCGCTGAAAAAATGCTCAGAAAAGTAGAGATTACAAAAACTGA
This sequence comes from uncultured Clostridia bacterium, assembly GCA_947649935.1. Lineage (GTDB taxonomy): Bacteria > Bacillota > Clostridia > TANB77 > CAG-508 > Scatovivens. The sequence continues at coordinate 23,417 of CANSTR010000028.1, read as the reverse complement.
AAATATCGTAAGCATGACACTTTCTGTGCCAATTCCTACATCAATCTCCAACTCGCGAAACTTCAAATCTAACATTTTAAAGACATCCCAAAAAGAAATTTCTTTCCAATTTCGCATTTCCATATTTTGAATTTTTACTTTTCCATAGGGAATGGTTAATTTTCCAAAATGTATGCCATCTTTTTTCAATGTTATTCCAGCTATTTTTACAACACCTAAAATGTACCATCCTAATTTGATATTAAAATCAGTTTTCGATAGCTTTTTCTCTTTTTTTAATGAAATCACATGAATCTTTATTTTCGATGTTACAATAAGTACCAATCCTATTAATAAAATACTAATCAATATTTTCATAGATTCTCTCCTAATACTGATTAGTATTTTTTTCCAAAGTTTGATGATTTATACAAAAATTTAATCTTCATGCCTTCTTTTTGAAATCACGATATCTCCAAAAAGTTCATCTTGCTCTGTATTAATTTTACTTCTCCTACTCAATTCCAAAACACCAGAAAACGCTGTAACCACTTCTGCTTTCGGTTTTTCTCGCAAAGAAAATAATCGACCAAATACAAATTTCGGTTTTCTAATCAATTCCTTGAAAATTTCCTTCACTTTATCGGAAACTGAATATACATCATGAACTGCTATTTTATCAATATTTTTCGCATTTTCATTCTTTTTCGCTTCTTCTCTTTCCAACAATTTCGAATAACTGTTTACGATATTTTCAATCGTATATTTTTTCTCAATTGTTTGCTTTGGCAGTTCAATATTTTCTGAAAATTTATGAACACGGTTCGAATACATCTGAATTCTTTCTTTGAATAATTTGCTAATTTCTTTGAACTTTTTATATTCAATAATTCGATTTAGCAATTCCTCCTCTGTTAATTCCGCCTCATCTTCCGTTTCTTTTGGAAGCAAACCTTTTGATTTTATCAAAAGTAAGGTGGAAGCCATGACTAAAAATTCGCTTGCTACTTCTAAATTCAATTTTTCTTGTTCTCTCAAATATTCCATATATTGGTCTGTTATCTTTGCTATTTCGATTTTGTAAATATCCATTTTATTTTTGTCAATTAAATAGCACAACAAATCCAGTGGACCTTCAAAATTATCCAATCTTAATTCATATTTCTTTGTTTCTAATGCAATGATTTTGTTCATCGTTTCTCCTCACACATGATAGGCACAACAAAAATGATAAATTTATTTTTTGTTACGGGCGACTGTTAGTCGCCCGTACATAATTCTCGTATTATTTCTTGTCGATAGCCTTTTTTGTACAAAAACTCTTTTATCTCGTTTTCCTCTGAATTTTGTCTTTTTTTATTCCAGATTTTCTGGGCAGAATTCATTTCATATTCCAAAAGTTCGTCTTCATGCTGAAAAATATATTCCTCTACAACATTCTTATTGACGCCCTTTTGGCATAATTTATAGCTAATTTCTTTTATCGATAAACTTTTCAAATTAATAAATTCTTGCACACTTCTTTCAATATAACTGAAATCATCAATATACTTTAATTCCTTAAAATAGGCAATCGCATCTTCTACCGCATTTTCCTCTTCCTCGCTAAACTTCTGCCTAACTTCTTGCTCGGTCCTCTTTTTATACAAAATATACTTCAACATCTTACTTCGTAATTTATCAATCTTTTCAGCTTCCTCGAAATTTTTCATATAGTCCATAAATATTTTATTCCTCGTTTTCCTCTTCTAACTCTTCCTTTTTTTCTGGTTCCTCTTCTCCTAAAGCATTTTCAAAAGCTTTTGCAAAATTGTCTCTTACCTTTTTCTCAACTTCTTCCATAAGAGTAGGATTTTCAATTAAATATTTCTTGACATTTTCTCTTCCCTGTCCCACTTTTTCGCCATTATAGCTAAACCATGAACCAGCTTTTTCAATAATATTCAAATTGACAGCCATATCCAAAATATTGCTTGCTTTTGAAATTCCTTCACCATACATAATATCAAACTCTGCTTCTCTAAATGGTGGAGCCACTTTGTTTTTCACAATTTTTACTCTTGCTCTATTTCCCATCACTTGTCCATCTTGTTTGATATTTTCAATTTTACGAATGTCCATTCTAACTGACGCATAAAACTTCAAAGCTCTACCACCAGTTGTTGTTTCAGGATTTCCAAACATCACACCAATTTTTTCTCTCAATTGGTTGATGAAAATAATGACTGTTTTCGTTTTGTTGACTGCACCAGCCAACTTTCTCAAAGCTTGTGACATAAGTCTTGCTTGCAATCCCATATGAGAATCTCCCATATCACCATCAATTTCGGCCTTTGGAACCAAAGCTGCAACAGAATCCACAACAATCACATCCAAAGCTCCACTTCGAACCAAAGCTTCTGTGATTTCCAAAGCTTGCTCACCTGTATCTGGTTGTGACACGATTAAATCATCAATATTCACGCCAATTTTCTTGGCATAAACAGGATCCAACGCATGTTCTGCGTCCACAAATGCTGCCTCTCCTCCTGTTTTTTGTGCCTCTGCAATAATATGCAAAGCAAGCGTTGTTTTACCAGAAGATTCCGGTCCATACACTTCTATAATTCTTCCTCTTGGCACACCACCAATTCCTAATGCAATATCCAAAGCTAGTGCTCCTGTTGGAATTGCTTCTATTTCCATGGCTTTGTATTCACCCAATTTCATGACTGAACCTTTACCAAATTGTTTTTCTATTTGACTCATTGCGGCATCTAATGCCTTTCTTTTTTCTGCGTTATCTGACATATTTCATTTCCTCCTTCAAAAATTTGTTTCATAAAACTTCTGTTTGTTTTATTATATCGTTTATAAAAAATTTGTCAAGACCTTTTTGAAAATTTTTTATGCGGGCGATTGATAATCGCCCCTACACCTGTGTTTTATTGTCGGTACCATTTTTCGATATTGTAATACAAATTAAATGCGTTTGCTTTAATATTTCCTACTAAACTTTGGTTAAAAATTACCACATCCGTATTTCGATACAAACCAATATATGGCACCTCTTCCAAGTAAATATCATACAATCGATTGTACTTCTCGTACAATTGATTTTCATCTGACGTATTCAAAATCACATTCATGATTTCCGAAACTTCCCCGTTCGCATAATTGGCCAAATTGTTCTCCCCAAAAAACAATCTCAAACTTGGTGAATAACTACATGTCATCCCTGTTAAAATCATATCAAAATTTTTGTTTTCCAAACTAGCAGCATATGCCTCATTGTTCAATTGCTTAATCAAAACAGGAATTCCAATATTCGCCAATTGATTTTTGATATTTTCCGCCACAGCCACTCTTGTGCTGTTATTTCCATTCACCGCTATCGAAAAAGCCAATTCCAGCGTTCTTTGGTCAACCTTTTTTCTCCATTTATTATTTTTGTATTCCCAGCCATCTTGCGCCAAAATTTGATTCGCTTCCTCTAAATTGACTGGCACAGAAACATCTTTCGTATACAGCCAATTTCCCATATCTAAGCTAAAATTGGAAGCCACATAACCTGCGCCCAAGCAACTCGCCACAATATTATTTTTGTCAATTGCCTTACCAATTGCCCTTCTTACAGACGGACTTGCTAACACTTCATTTTGCGTATTAATCGTCAAAAAATCATAATCTCTCGCCTTGTACTCAATTTTCTTATAACCAATGGAACCAATGTATTTCTCCACATCATTGATTTTCACATCAACAATATCAATTTCACCATTTTTAAAAGCATTATAAACTTCCCCCGCCGAACCATACATATTAATATGAATCTCGCTCGCCATTGGCTGTTTAGAAACATTCCAGTACAAATCATTTTTCTCCAAATTGATAATATTGGAATCCACATTGGCAATTTTAAACATCCCTGTTCCAATCGGCATATTGTTTTTTTCGGACGCATAAAAATTATCGTCCCCATAATATTTTTCTGACAAAATAGGAAATGTCAAATGATATTCAAAAAAATCAACTGGCTCGGAAAGCGTGATTTTTAGCGTAGTATCATCAATGGCATCTGTCTGAATGACTGCTGCCAAATTGTTTGCATACACGGTGCTTACGCCATTTTCAGCCGCCCTTTTAATGCGGTCTATCGTAAACCACACATCATGTGCCGTAAATTCGGTTCCATCTTGCCACAAAATTCCCTTTTTCGTTTTAATCACATAGTTCAAATCATCTGTTTTTGCAATTTCCTCTGCCAAACAATATTCTAATTTATACGCTTCATTCAATGTCACCAATGGTTCATAAATAATTTTACTAATTTCCTGTACATTTCGATTATTACTAAGAATTGGATTGATGGTATCAAAACCGCAGATTGCTAGTCTTAAATCTGTTTGAATGGTGTTAACCGTTGACGTTTGGTCAAGATTTTCATTGTCTTTTTCTCCATCGCTTTTCGCCATTTTGTAAACGCCAAAACCAATCAGACCAATTACAATTACAATAAATAGATATTTTAAAATATTATTACCCAATTTAATCACCTGTTATCTACTATATATCATTTTAGCGTAACTTGCAAGATTTTTTTGAATTATTTTACATATTTTTGCGCGTCCACGCATAAGATTAAACAAAAAATTGAGAAAAAAGGATGGTAAATATGTTTGTTTTTAATGTTAAAGTAAGTAGAACGAAAATTTTTAAATGGATTTTAGGAATCATGGCTATTTTTTGTGTAGCCCTCGCAGGCGCAGGAATCTTCAAAATGTACAGTTCCAATCAAGAATTTGAAACCTCTGGTTTTGACTGTATGCCTTCTGGCGAAGTCGCCTATTTGACAGATGAGAATTACACCAATATTCTAAAAGAAGTACATGAAAATCTTGATACATATGTTGGGCAAAAAATTTGCTACACTGGTTACGTTTACCGCGTTCCAGATTTGGAAAATAATCAATTTATTTTGGCACGTGATATGAAATTGGATAACTCAAACCAAACCGTGATTGTTGGATTTTTATGTAGCCTGCAAAATGCTGCAGATTATCCGGAATACACATGGATTAAAATCACTGGAACCATTGAAAAAGGAAATTATCTTGGCGAAATTCCTTGTGTCAATATCTCTGAAATTGAAAAAACAGAGCAACCACAAAATTGTATCGTGCCTGCTCCTAATGAGAAATTTATACAAACCTCTGTGATTTATTAAATAATTGGCAACTCATTTTAAGGCATTTTAAAAATTGAAGTAGACCAACCATACTACAGAGGGGTACAAATCGATTAGAACGCACGTAAAGCACCTCTACGTCGATGTGCCATTTTTCAAAAAAATCAAATTCTACCTCCCAAAAAACGTAGGGGCGGCTATCAGCCGCCCGCTTCATACCACAAAAATATAAATTATTTTTACCATAATTTATTAATTTTTAATTATTGTTTTTTAATTTTATTTTTATTTTTGATTTTTATTTATCATTTTTCTGTATTGCGGGCGATTGATAATCTCCCCCCTACATTTGTAAAATGTTTTCCTTTGTCAATCCTTTTTACAACATAAAAATTTTACCTTATCCTCAAAATTCATTTACAAAAAAATTTTTTATTGATATAATGAAAAAAATGGGGAGGTTACCATGGAATTTTCAAAAGAAGAAATATTAGAAACACAAGAAAAAAATCAAAAATTATACCAATTTTATAAAATGATTTCTTGGGATTTGCTTTTTTATTATGCCATCTCTTTCTTATTTTTAACACAAGCAAAAGGATTTTCAACTTCTGAGTATGTTTTTGCAGAAGCATTTTTCCCGCTATTTAAAATTATTGCACAAATTCCGTGTACCATTTTAGTTGAAAAAATTGGCAAAAAAAATTCGCTAATCATTGGTAATATTTTTATTTTCGCCTATGTATTAATTGTTATCGGACTAAATTCTGTTACACAATACATTGTCGCAAATCTTTTTTGCGCCATCGGTTTTGTTATCAAATCCATTACAGAACCGAATTTGCTCTACGATTCCATTCCAAATACTGACCAAAAACGCGCTATTTTCTCCAAAATTGATGGACGTGGCTCGTCATTGTATCATTATTTTAGCGCTATCACAGCCGTTATTTCGGGATTTTTATTTGTTGTAAATCCCTATGTTCCATTAACACTTTGCCTTGGATTTACGGTTTTATCGATTCTGTTATCTTGCCGTTTTAAAGAAATCCCAATGCAAGAAAGTCAGGCTTCAAATCATCCGGAGAATTCATCTTTTGCAAAACAATTTAAGACCTACTTAAACGGTTTAAAACAAGCTTTTCAATTTATCTTGAAATCCAAAAGACTTCGTACTTTGATTCTATTTAACTCTATCTTCGTAAGTTACTATAATATTATTGGAACTTTACGCCGTAGTGTTTTAACAGAAATCAATGTATCCAATGCTTATTTTGGAGTTATTTTTGCTGTGTATGAATTAATCTGTGGATTTGCCTCCAGCGCTGCTGATAAAGTGCATCAAACTCACAGAAATCACACCCTCGCTTACTTAAGTATTGCTTTTAGTATTTCTGTTATTTTGGCTGCTCTCACAGCAAGCTTAACTGGCTTGCCACTATTTTTACTATATTTTTTAACATTAGTATTTTTCGCAATCAATTATATTACTGCTGGACCTTACCCTACCATCATCAGCCAATATTTGGGAAGTTTCGCAACAAGTACCCTACGCACAGAAATAACCTCTGCCAACCTTCTTCTTGAGAGTCTAGCGCGCACTGCGATTTCGTTTTTTGCCTCTTTTTTAACAGACAACCTATCTAGTTCGCTAACGACCTTGATTTTGGGTATCTTATTTACCATTCTTTTACTCATCGTTTTATCCTACATGAAAACGCGTGTTGGCTTAAAACCAGAAGAATACCCAAATTCTGACATTAAATTCAAGGAATTATACTAAAAAAGCACAAAACGTCCAAATACGAAGTCCGTTCTTCGCACTTAGACGTTTTTTATATATTTTAAAAAAATATATACTATACTATTCAAAAGTATGCAACTCCGTTCCACTTCGTTGCATAAGATAGCCGTAATCGGCAAAGCCTCAACGGCTATCTTAATTACACAACCTCTTCAGTTGTGACATTTACTTCGGTTGCATCTTCTTTATTAACAATTTCCAAACTTGCAATGGAAACTTCATATGCTACTCTTTCTTCCACAGTTCCATCTTCGTGTTTTTTCTCATAAATTCTGCTTTGCACTCTACCTGTCAATCTTACTTCTGTGCCAACTTCCATATTTTCGCAGAATCTCGCGTTACGTCCCCATGCAATGCATGGAATGTAATCTGATTTGTTGTAAGCTCTGTTAACTGCCAATAAAATATCCGCAATTTCTCTGCCAAATGGAGTTTGTCTGTAAATCGGTTTTTTACAAATATAACCAACCAATTTCACTTCATTTGACACTTCTTCTTTGTTTTCTTCCAGATTTGCTTCTGCAATTTCTTTGGCAAAAACAGTTAAAATCAACTTATTTTTTTCATTTTCGTAATTGTTATAAGACCTAAATTGGCCTTCTATTTTTAGGCTCTTGCCCATTTCTAGGTTGATACCAGTTAGTAATCTTTCGGATATTGTTATTGGAATAATATCCACTGTTGAACTTAATCTTACAACTTCTAAATTAAATATGTAAAACTTTTCTCCGTAAATCTCATGACTGTATTTTTTTTCGCTTGCAACCTTTCCAATCAACACTAAGTGATTGTTTTCTAAATAATTTGTATTCAATCTAATTTCCTCCTTAATTTATCTAAAGTATTTCATATATGCTATTTTTCGATTTAATTATTTATATTATAACACATTTTTTTTGCTTTGTCTACATAAAATTTGAAATTTTTGAAAATTTTTACAATTTTTCTTTATTTTTTTAAGAAACAACTGCTATTTTATCATTATTTTGTCACTTTCAATTTATGTCAAACAATTATTTTTCGTTTTTTATGTTTTCTAAAACGAATTTTTTAAACAAATTTCCTCTTTCCTCAAAGTTCTTAAAATAGCCATAACTAGACGCTGCTGGCGAAAGAACGCAAATGGTTTCTTCCCTTGTTACCTGTTTTGCAATTTTTACCGCTTCTTGCAAATTTTCTACCATAAATAGTTGTTTATTCGCCACATTTTTCAAGGCATGATAAATAAATTCACCTGTTTTTGGTAAACAAATGATGTTTTCGACTGTCGAATTTTTCAAAAATTCCTCTAATTCTTCTTGACTAACACCTCTATCTTTTCCGCCAACAATAACGGTATTTACTTTTTCCAACGCTTGTATCGTATTGATTGTGGCTTTTGGTATGGTTGCAATGGAATCATTATAATATTCCACGAAATCTACCTTTCCAACAAATTCCATACGATGTTCCAATGGTTCAAAGTTTTGGATGGTTTGCACGGCTTTGTCAAAATCCAAATTTAGAATATCGCATATCGCAAACACAAACATCATATTATTGATATGATGCATTCCTTTTAATTTTAGTGGCGTCGCTAGATTCATAATGCATTTATCTTTACAATATATGCTGTTTTCTTTGATATATACGCTATTTTTTGTGGGCGCAGCTTGCTCCAAAGTAACGGCGTAATCTTTTTCTTGATACGGATAATGATAATTTTGCATCGCTTCGTTATCTTGATTATAAATCAAAACATCTTCTGCTTTTTGGAATTTTGCGATATTAAATTTAGCTTCTACATACTTTTCAAACGATTCATAAAAGTCAAGATGCTCTGGATAAACATCTAGAAAAACCGCAATGTTTGGAGAATTTTTGACATATTGCAAACTATGCGAAGATAACTCCAAAACAACAATGCTATCTTTTTCTAATGTTTGGAGGTTGTCAAATATAGGGTCACCAATATTGCCGAGAAGAAACGCATTTTTCCCTTGGTCTTGCAAGACTTTGTACACAATGCTACTCGTCGTACTTTTACCTTTTGTGCCTGTAATTCCAATTGTAAAAACATTGACGAATTCTAATAATAATTGCAATTGACTGGTGATTTTTTCTTGAAATTTTGAAATATCCATATTTTTGAAAGAAAGTCCTGGCGTTTTGATGATGACGTCATATTGCTCAATTCCGTTTAAGTAATTGTCACTCATGCTTAATTCTAAATTTATGTCTTCCATAAATTCTGCATATTTTTCTAAAAGATTGGTCGCTTTATCTGCGATAAAAAGCTGTTTTTCTGGGAAATTGCGTCGCAAAAAATCATACGTTGATTTTCCTTCTTTTCCAACTCCCAAAATTAATATTTTTTTATCTTTCAAAAAATTCAGTAATTTCGTTAACATTCGAAAATTTTTCCTTTCAAAATTTCATCAAATTCCTTTGGCAAGTGATGATTTTCATTGTAATAATGTAACAAATCTTGATTCACTAAATCAAAATGATTTTTATAATATTGTAGTAAAAATGGCAATTTTCCATCTAGATTGGCAATTGTTTTAGAAACTGCAACGCGCACTTCCTCGTAGGTTCCAACGCATTCAAATGGTTTGTTTTCGCTGTATCCGCAAAGTTCAATAAATGTTTTTAACAAGCTTTCTTTTTCGAATAAATCTTCCCCAAAAATTTCAACTAATTTTTCCTTGTACAAAAATGGACTTAAAATAATATAGGGAAATAAGCATTTTGCGCAATTGCAACACCATTTCCATGGCTTACTTTTGCTCCCCACATTGCAACTTTTGAAAATTTTGTGATATTGTTCTTGCTCGGAAAATAGTTTCGCAATTTGAAATTCTGTAATCGGACGCAAAAAACTAAAATATTCTGGTCCATTTGGACAAATATAGTTTTTCACATATTCTCGAAAATCATTCTCAAATTCGATTGTTTTTGAATATTGATGATTGATATTTTCGCCTTTAATATTGGATTCATTCGCACTATCTTCATTGGATAAAACAATATATTTTTTGCCAAATATAGTCGCCACAAAATACGTAAGAAATGCAACCATGGCTGAAAAGGGCGTGTGCCCGTTTAAAAATCCCTGCTCATTTAATTCGATTAATTTGTCATCCATTTTTCGTTTAACTTCTATGATTTCATTTTCTTGCAAACCTGCAATTTTAGCACATTTTTGGGAAACCTCTTCTAAATTGATGCGAAAACCAAATCGTTTGTAAGACGTTTGCTTCAACAATTCTAATGTAACATTCGAATCTTTTCCCCCACCAATTGGCACCATGCAATCCTTCAAATTTGCTTGCAATTTCTCTGGTTTTAACACTGGACCTTCTGTTACAATTTTTACAAAATCGCTTTGTGAAACCTCAATATGATTGATATAACGAAATTCGCCAAGACCCAAATAAATCAACTTTTGATACCACGCGATTTGCTCCTGATTTAATGTTCCACATTGGATGCAAAAATATTTACTGCAGGTTAATTTATAATAGCTAATGGCCTCCACAATTCCCAAATGAAAGGCAATATTTTTCGCAATATTACTATCTAAATTGCGTATTTCAAAGTCCTTTTTGGCAATTGTCAAAACAGGATGAAAACTCGCTAAATTTTCTATTTCAAATTCATATTTTAAATAAATATTTTCCTTATCTTGTGTTATTTCATAATTTTGATAAATAAATTTATCATACTTTTCCCTTAAAACCTTATACTCCATCAACCTATCTGCCCCCTTAAATTGTATAGGATGTTATGATAGTATATCAAACATTCGTTCTTTTGTCAATCTTTATTTTTATTTTTTTAAATATTTTAAGGACGACTTTTGCCGTCCCTATTATTATGATGCATGATCTTTGTGACTATACTTTAATTTGGTCGCCATTCCACCTCGAATGTGTCTTTCTGCTTTGTTTTCGTCAAGCACCTTTCGAACTTCCATGGCTAAAGTGTAATTGATATTTAGTAAACGTTGACTGACATCTTTATGTACCGACGTTACTATTCAGAACGGTCGGTGGATTGATTCCGATTTCGTTCAAAAGTTTTAATCTTACTTCAATATTGGCTTCGCTATCGACTTCAATTACATCAATAATTGTTTTTAACATCGCATTTGTAATCGTTTCATTATTTAAGATGTCGTCTACTGTGCTAATCGTTCTCGATAACTCTTTTTCTAAAACATCTTTTTCTTTGATTTCAGATGTGATTAACTTCAATTCTCTTTCTAGCCTTGCGATATCTTCATTCAATGGATTCGTATATTTCTTCAATTCTTGAATATTGATGATTTCATTTTGAAACATTTCCATATACTTTTGTTTCTTAACCGTAATTTTTTCAATCTCTTGAAGTAAACTTTTCTCACTCCTTTCGTTATTTTCCCTTAATTTCGTAATTTTATCAAACTCTTTTTGCACGGATTTCATAAATTCCTTTTTATTGGAAATAATGCTTTTTAAATATTCTTTGATGGCATTTAGCAATTCTTCTTCATCAATGACAGTCGTATTCGGACACGAACTAACACCCATCGAATTTCTACCACTACAAACCCAGCGAATATACTCTTTGCCATTTTCCGAATATTTTCTTTTGGTTCGCCTGTACGAATATCCACAATGTTTACAATAAATCAGCGTGCTAAACACATAGCTTGTCTTTTCCCTTTTGCAATTTAACTTAAATTCCGTTGACCTTTGTGCCAAAATTTCCTGTGCTTTGTTGAATAATTCGTCAGATATAATTCGCATTTCTGGCTTTTCAACGACAATCCATTCTTCTTCTGGCAAGTCTTTTCTGGTCCCTGTAATGAAATCCGTTACTTCGGATTTTTTGTTTGTTACCCTACCTGTATAAATTGGATTTTTGAGCATTCTTACAATCGAAGTTTGCACCCATCTTGATTTTGTTTTTTTGGTGCGGATGCCTCGTTCGTTTAATTCCCAAGCAATTTTCGTTGTTCCCATACCTTTATAAACATAATTTTCAAAAATTTCTTTGACGATTTTGGCTTCTTCTTCATTGATTTTTAGCGTATATCTTTCATCTGGCATTTTATCATACCCAAAAACGATGTTGGGAACTCGTCCTTTTTGAGCCGTAATGTCTTTTCCGAATTTCACCCTCTTGGACATATTAGCACTTTCTTGTTGAGCCATCGCTCCTAAAATTGTCAAAATAAATTCAGAGCCACCTTCCATAATTTCGCCATTATTTAGGAAATCGACTTCAATGCCGTAAGATTTCAATTCTCGAATGCTTTGCAATAAGTCAACTGTATTTCTGGCAAAACGACTGACATCTTTTACAACTACTTTCTCGAACTTTTTGGCTTTGGCATCTTGCATCATTGCCTGAAATTGCTTTCTATGTTTGATTTGTTTGCCTGATATTCCTTCATCTGCATATAGTTTGTATAGGTCATAGCCATTTTTCTTGGTGAATTCATTGAAGAATTCGATTTGTTTTTCAAGAGAATCGATTTGGGCTTCTTTTTCGGTTGATACTCTACAATAAGCTGCGATTTTCATAGTTTATTTTCTCCTTTTTTCTGTTATTTCTTTTTCGTTCTGTTACATTGTAGCATGTTTGTTGTGAAAAAGCAAGAAAAAACTACTCTTTTTTAGAATAGTTTTTTTATAATTAATTTTGTGTATTTATCTACTTATAATATATCTTCAAAGCTTGCCCTATTATTTATCTATTTTATACTTTTTACATATTTTATCATATTCTTTCTTTTCCATTTCTGAAAAATTTTTAATTTGTTTTATTATTTCTATTATTGATAACAATACTATTACTCCATAAGCCAATATTCTAACTACTTTTATATACATATTATCTATCTTCAAATAATCTATTAGATTAAAAAGGAAATCTAGAATAATAAATAATATTGGAATGATTATTCTTACTATCACCTTTGCAATTGTTTTTAATTTAGCTTTTCTTCTAGCGTCTCTTCTTATAATGTTTACAGTTTCCTCATTCTTTTGTTCTATCTTATTTTTTTCTTCTTCTATTCTTTTTACTTTTTGTTTTTCATTTTTTACTTCTTCATTTAAATCTTTTCGTAATTCTACTTTTATATCATTTAATATTTCATATGTAATGTCTTCATTTATATTTTCAATATTTCCAATTGTCTTATCAGATAACATAGAATCTAACACTTCATAACCTTTTAATAAAGTATAATCTTCAGCTGTTATGTGATTACTTTCCTTTAATTTATCTACTTCTTTTGAAAATTTATTTATCATTACTGAATTAGGTTTTACAGCTGCATAGCAATTTGCCAATATTTGACTTTCCTTTAATTTATCATATCTAATTGGATCTTGAAACCATAATATAGTTCCAAGAAATATATCTGTAATGCATGGGGCAATCCCATCTTTCTTCCCCATAGTTCTATCAAAATTCTTGCAAGCATAAGCTAACGCTTTGTTGGTAGTAACAAAAAAATTCTGAGAAGTTTCTATCGTCATACTTCTACTTCCCCTCATTTCTCTATAAACTAGTGCAATTGATTTAATATCCCTATTAATTGTATCTTGCTTGCTATCTTCATCAAAGTTTTGATTTCCTTTTTTATATACACTAACTATTTGATCATATAACTGTCGTTCATCAATTTGATATTGATCAGTTATCTTCTCATATTCTGCACTAGATATATATATTCCTAATTCTTTTAACTTCTTTTCTAACGTAGCTATAAATAATTTTATTTCTCCCTCTGAAAATTTCTCTTCTATAAAATATTTTTGCACTTGAGGAATATTTCCTTCAAAATCCCTATTTTTCTTTATTCTATTTTTTGCATTTTCTAATATTTCTCTTATTTCATTAAATGTATGTTTAAAAATATATAGCTTACAATTATTATCTTTCAATATATCCACAATTGACTTATATGACTGTTTATAAAACTCTCCTTCAATTCCTAATAATCTTAGAACGAATTTTGTATCTAAAAATATTTTTTTATTTTTGAAATTTCTTTTATTCTTACCTATACTGTTATCTAAACTTAATGCTCCTGCAATAGTATACCCTAAACAAAAATTTTTTATGATTTTAAATGATTCATATTCTTTTTCATATAGGTAAATTATAAATTTGTAAAGTATATATATATCATCTTTTATTACATTATCATCTAGATTCTCATTTATATCCTTTATATACTTCTCATTTATAATTGCATCAATATAATTTTCCTTTATAAAATTAGTTAGATTTTCTTCTGCCTTATCCCCGTCAATAGAAAACTCATAATGAACTTTTGCATATTCAATATACTTATTTTTGATATTCTCATATTTCATAAGATTATCTTTTGAAACTTCATTAAAATCCGTTTCAACTATTTTATCATAGTTTGGAATCATCTCACCTCTTCTATTTTTATCTAAAATATTCATTTTTAACATTCTTGTTAATATTTCTGTCATAGGCATTGCAGGTATTTCAAATGAATATTCTTTACAAAAATCTTCACAAATTTCTTGTATCTTAAATTTTTCATACTGTTTTTTAGAAATTAATGTGGAAATATATGGAATATATGCTTCTATTAAGTCTTCTCCCAATATTTTCGAATTTAATACTGCTACATTAATTATCTCATTACTTATTTTATTCATATTGACTACTCCTTAACACTATTTTTTCTAATATTTTTATTCATATAATAACTACTATATCTTTTAGTCTATGCACTATTTTTAGACACTTATTATTACAATCTCCTATTTATCTCATCCATCCAACTTTCATCATCACTTTCAAACTTTTCAGCAAACTTCAATATATTAGTACTAGAAGTTACGTTATCATCTGTAGATAATTTAGCTACATTCTCCTTCATTGTTTCATAATTACTTCTTTTAATTTTGCCAAACAACTCTTTTCTCTGCTCATCTGTGGCTTTATAGTTATCGATACCAACATATTCTTTTATATATTTACCATTTACAGCCTTACTCTGGCTTGTCAACTTTATTTCAGCAAAATGAGAAAGTATTATCTGCATTGTACATGGATTTCCAAATATAACAATATCATCTGCTACATCTTTTCCATGAAAATCATTTATTTTTTGTTTTATTTCTTTATATTTTTTTGATGGTCCTTTATCTGTATCACAAAATATTAAAACTAACGAATATGAATCCGACTGATATTTTTCTTGATACCTTGAAATTATTGTATTAATTGATTTTGCATTGATTGTTATAAAATCATATTTCTTAGAAAAAGGTGCTTTATTTTTCAATGCCTCAACATAGTCTAATTCTTCATATCCTTCACATATAATACAAATCTTTTTACCCTTATATTTCCTCATTATCCACCTCCAATAAGGTCGATATTAAATCTGGTTCAGGTATTGCTCCAAACTCACCTTTTTTGTATTTTTCTTGTATATCTGATGTATCTCTTACTCCATTTTCTGCATAACTAAATTCTTTTAAAGAATATAAATCTGTTCCATTTTCATCCTTATCTGTAAACCATATTTGCTCTTTCCTAAACATTCTTTTACAATCTAATAAACTTATATCATGAAGTGTAGCAATTAATTGTGCATTTTTGTTGATTTCATTATTAAACATACTAATTATTGCTCTTGTAATTTTAAAATGTAAACTGCTATCTAGCTCATCAATTACTAATGTTTTTCCTTGTTCTATTGCTTCTATTACATAACTTGCAAGTGCTGCAAACTTTCTTGTTCCTAGTGAATCAAATGCAAGACTTGATACTGCTCGACCTTTATAAATAGATACTATTTTAATTTGATCCATAAAATCTTGGTTTCTTAAAATTTTTTCAGTTACATCTTTTCCTTCTACTTCAATATTAAGATTTTCTACATATCTATAATCCTCTAAATATAAATCTGCATTTTTAATAAAATCAACTACCTTCTTTGTTTCGTCATCTTTATTTTTAAGCATCTGTATAGTTTTTTCGTTCGGTACTCGATTCATATCCACAATTTCAATACTATTTGCAATACTTATTAGTATAGTTTTAACTTTTTCTAATATTTCAAATTTTTCTGTTTGTACTGTGTATATTAGAATATTATTATTAGAAGCTATATTTAATACATTTTCCAATTGCTCATCTTTTGGACATTCATATATTTGATTTATTGCATCTTTTAGAAAAATTAATTCTTCTTTTTCATTGTTGTATTGATCTTTTATTATCTCACACATTTTTTCATAAATGTATACTCTCTTTTGAGCATCAAATTTATATTCATACAAATATTCTTTTTCTTCATATATAAAAGAAATACTTTGTTCACAAACTGAATAATCAGTAAATATATTTGAATCTAAACGGATTTCTTTATTTAATAATGTTCTTTTCATTGCCTTAATACATTTCACAAATGTAGTTTTTCCTGTATTGTTTGGTCCATAAATAACTGCTGACTTTAATATATTAAGATTTTCATTTATATTTATTACATTAGATGAGAATTTCTTTGTTCTCATATCTGCTTTTAAATTCATTTCTATCGAATTATTAAATGCAAAACAATTATTAAATTTTAAACTTGTTATCATAACAAATTCCTCCTTATATTTATAATATATCACATTTTAATTTTTTATGCAATATTTTTACATAAAAAATATTGTTTTATATATAATATGCATATAAAAATAGAATTACTCTAAAAAAGCAAGAAAAAAACTACTCTTTTTCAAGAATAGTTTCTCATTTTATCTATTAACAGTAATATATTTCTGATTTTTACTTTTCGGCTTATCTGGTATCGTCATCTTTATTTTTCCACTATCTACTAACAGTTTCAAATAATTTCTTTTAAATCGATCCACACTTCTATATCCACAAAATTCCGCAATTTCTTTTGCCGTTCTTTCTTCTGTGCAAAATTGTAATATTTTTTCTTCAACACTTTCATACGTCTTTTCATACGTCTTTTCATACGTCTTTTTTCCTTCATTTTTATTATTTTGTGTTAAATTATATAATTCTTCATCCGTCTTCCTATAAAAAATAACCGAAAATCCATTTTTCTTTATTTTAAATTCTACTTTCACATTCTCTTTTTGACATTCTTCATAAATTCTTTTGAATCCAGAGCCCCATTTTTCAATATCTTTTGATAAATACAAAGTATTCGCAATCAATGGATTTCGTGGCATAGAACCTTCTTTTCCTTCAATAAAATCCTCTGGCGTATATCCTTCTGGAAATTCTCCCGGATTAAAAATCTCAATTCTATCCTTATAAATCGCAATTTCATTGCTTTTGGGATTCTTAAAATCTCTATGTATAATCGAATTGATTAAAGCCTCTCTAATCGCTTCGATTGGTATTTCTGGAATTTCTACTCGCTCCATACTTCCACTTTTAAAATTAACCGGCCATTTTATATTTTTCCTAATATAACCTTCGCCAATTTCAATTAATTCAAAAATATTTCCAAAAACTTGGTCAATATCTAAAAAAGTTAATTTTGTTTCTGTTGCAAAAATCGCCATTTGCATTTCGAGTTTTGCTTCCTTAACAAACAAAATATGTCCTGCATTTAACAATTCGTTGTTTTTATTGACTAGAGATAATTTCTTTAAAATTTCTTCTTTGTTTGTATATGGAAAATGGATTCTTTTTGCTTCTCGCCCCTTTTCAATAAATCCCTTCAACAATTCTTCGTCAATATCTTGGGTTGTATAATCAGAAACTTTATTTTCCCATTTGCCGATTTCATTTTCATCTTTTAGAATGATATTTCTGATTTCCTTCATAGAAAGTTGTCTATCTTCATCTCCAACTCTCATATAGGCTCGTCCAAATGCTAAATAAGGAATATCGTCTCCTTCAAATTCAACTAATATACAATCTTTATCATTCAACTTGATTTTATTCACGATTGGATATATTTTCGGTTCTATATTCTCCGATATTGCCTTTGAAACATCTCGAATTGTCTTTGTTGATACTTCTTGTCCAATCACTTCTCCATTGTCTTTTATTCCAAAATACAATTTTCCGTTCTGATGCTTATTCAATATCGAAACAATTGAAATAATTCCTTCTTTTAATTCGCCTGTCGTTTTCTTGAATTCAATTACTTCATTTTCTAAAAAATTGATATTTGCCATAAATTCGTCTCCTATTAAAACTATATTTTATATTGTAACATATTCTATGAAATATTTGTAGTCCTTTTCTAAAATTTTATCGTTCCCATTTTCTATTCCTTTTTACTCGAAGCTCTTGTGTATCTTTACAGTTGAAAATAACCTTTTCATCATTCTCTGCTAAATTATAAGCAAGTACACCTGACATTGCTTGTACAATTTGTTCCTCTGTATTTGGATTGATGAATGTTATATTCAATTTTTTTCTCTCTTTCAACATCCTTTTCCTGCCTTTCTCTTAATTGTATTTTTATACTAAAAAAATATTACAAAAAAAGATACACTGATTAAAAAATCGGGTATCTTTCTTTTTAATAAGCCTAAACACTAAAATAATACTTTTCTTTGTACTTTTGTGTTGGTCGTTTGATATTCATATTAACTAATTTGGGAACGTCAAATCCAACATTTAACTTTTTGTCTATCATTAAATTGCCTTTACTATTTGTATGATAAGCACTTGCGTTCCATTTTGCAAAATCTATATCGGATATTTCCGTTTTTGTTGATAAAATTTGATTATCTTTATTTATTCTTACAATTAACGCATTATACAATTCTCTTTCTTCCTTTTCTTTCTTATTTCTGGTATAAGTTTTATAATACTTTCTATTATACGCTTTTTTCTTTTCCGAAGACTGTATATGCCTGTATTCTTTTTCACTTTCATATCTAGAATCCTTCTTTACCACTTTTGACACATATTGTGATGACTTTTTCACAATTGGAGCTATATCTACTGGTCTCATATGCTTCCCATAATATAAATCTAGTATCTCTTGTTTTGCATCATCTGTTTCCATTTTTTCTCCTTCCTTGGTTTCATTTTTTACTTGCAAATTTTAAACATAGTTATTGCTTTGTTATCTGTTTATATTTATTTTATAATTAACTAACATCATCTTAACATGACCTCTTGCATTTGTCAATAGTTTGTGATAAAATATTTATAAAAAAATAACATTTGCTATAAAATATAGTAAGGAGTAATAAAATGGATAGTTTATATAATTTATTAGATAGTAATAGTAATAAATTTTATTTTGATAAAGATACTAAAAAGAAACGAATTATTTATCATGTTTATAAGAAATATAAAAATACATATACTTCTCATGTAGAAAAAAAAGAATTGAATATCGGCGAACAACTTTGTGATTTTCTAAATAGTAACTTTGAAAATATTAATGACTTTAAATATTTTATAAAAAACTATGGATTAAACTTTTTATTAAATTTAACTGATATAAAGTTTTCTGATTTTCCTATTCCTGAGAAAGAATATGATTATGCCATAGAAAAAACTTATCAAGACTGTAAAAACCTACTTATCTACTTTAATCAAGCATTAAAAATAGATATTGAATACATATATAATATGAACCAATTAGAAGAAATAAAAGACTTGAGCCCCCGTCAGAGATTTCAAGTTATGACAAATAGCGATAAACAAAGCCAATCTTTGAAATATTTAGATAATAATAAAATAAAACTTAATTTATCTGCTTTTGAAATATTTAGAGATTATTCTAATTTTCCAATGCGACAAGATGAAACTCAAAGAATTGCTGATGAGGCTAACATTCCTTCTTCCTATTTTATTGAATGCACTGACATCATTCAAACTTTGCTTATTGAATTGATAGAACTAGCAAATCTTAATATTGAAATAAAAAAATGTAAAAACTGTGGCAAATTTTTTGTTCCAGATAACAGATCTGATGAAATTTACTGTAGTAATATTTTTGAAAATGATAAGACTTGTAAAGAAATTGGTCATTTTAAAGTCCAACAAAAAATGATGCAAGAAAATGATACTTTGAGAATCTACAGAAATGTTTATCAAAAATTATTGTTACGAACAAGAAGAAATCCTAATAATGCTCAATATGCTAGAGATTTTGAATTTTTTAAGGATGATAATAATAATTGGAAAGAAAATATTAGTAAAGGTATAGCTACTGAAGAAGAATATATAGAATGGTTGAAAAAGCAGTAATTTTGCCCTTTATATTTATAAAAAAAGACTTAGTGATAAATAAATTTGATTATTCATCATCTAAGTCTTTAAAAATTTCATTATCAAAGAAATCATTAAGTTGCATATCTAAACCCAAACAAATGCGAAGAATTGTTAAGACTTCTACTTTTTTACTATGTCCATTGATAATACTATTAATAGTAGATTGTCGAACACCAGATAATGTAGCAAGTTTATTGATGGTGATATTGCGTTCTTTGCATAAATTCAATATTCTTAGTTGAATTGCCTTTTGTAAATCCATAAATTTTCTCCTTTTAAATAGTATAACAAAATCAAAATAGTCTTATTATCTCCATAGCGTTGACTTGCGTTAAAATATGAAATAAAATAACGATATAGAGATAATAAAGGAGAAAAAAATATGGAAGAAATGTTTGAAAATAAAGTATTGGATGATTTATATAATGTAAGGAGAGATGGCTTTGAATGTATTTTTATCAATCATTATGGAGAACCTCAAGAAATTCAAAAATCAAGGACAAGCGAAAATCAATTGACTAAAAAAATTGAAAAATTTGTAAAAAATAAGAAGAAGAAAAAAGAAATTTTAGAAAAATTATATGAACATAAGGACGATTTATTAGGAGAAATGTGCTTTTGGGAGCAACAGTATTATAAATTGGGCTTTGTTGATGGTGTATATTTTAAAAAGGAAATGAAAGAACAAAAAGAGATTTTTGCAAACAATGCTATTAAAGATAATATGGAAAATGATAGTTTCTTTTATATATGGAAACACAGTCTTATAGAGTTTTTGACAGCTGAAATTAGGAAAAAAAGTAAAGAATATGCAGAAATTACGAATAAAATGAGTGAAATAAAAAAACAATTTGATAATGTTAGAATTTTTCTTGAAGATAGAGAGGTAATAGAACTAACAAAAGAAGAATTAAAAGCAGTAATTGAATATATAAATCTAAAAGAAAAAATAGAAGACATCGAGAAAGTAGAAATGTTTAAATTGGGTTTAAAAGAAACAAATTGGTTGTAAAAAAGTAAGATACAGAAAACTACTGAAAAATATTATTTCATATTTTCCAGTAGTTTCCCTTTTACCACATTTTTGATTCTTAAAAGAAAATGAAAATAATCTCAAGAATTAGTAATAAAATGACCAAACCAAATTGAATAAAGTCATTACGCATTCGTCTTTTTTCCATATCTTCTAAATATCTGTCGAATTTAGCTAGAGCCTCATGTGCGCTACTATATTCTGACGAGTTAATTTGCTTACTATCTTTTTTGTTCCGTCTCATTGTGGTAAACCCCCTTTCTAAATTTGCACTTGTGCATTTATTGGTACACTTATATTATATTGTCTTATATAAAGTTTATAACTTATCACTTACCTATCTAAATCTTTATTTCTCCATTTTTGCTTATACTGTTTCAGCAATTTTTCAATAACATCTTCCATCTGCTTTGTTGTATAACCTTTTGGAAAATAGTCTTTTACTTTTTCTACTTTAAATTTTATCTGCTCCTTTTGATTCGGTTTTTGCTCTGTCATTATATTAAAAATTGTATCCATATCTAATTTATTCTGTTTACTCAATTTTTTCATTTTGATTGCTTGCGAATAGGAAGGCGTACAATCCTCGCTTTCAATCGTTTCAAGTAAGTCTTTTTGTTCTTGCTCTTTTAAATAAGATATTTCTACAGCTGGATTCATTGCCATTTTATTATCATCAACTAATTGCAATATAGGTCTTATTAGTTCAGTTAATCTTATATATCGCTGTACTTGTCTGCCACTTATGCCATCTGAGACGTTATCTCTTGACTTATGGACATCATGTCCACAAGTTTTTTGACCTTGATGTTTTTCCGCCTCTAATTTCATTTTATAAGCAAATGCCTTTTCAGAAGGTAAAATATCTTGTCTATGCAAATTACTATCAACAAGAGTAATCGTTGCCAGATTTTTATCGATATCACGAATTAAGACAGGAACTTGCTCAATTCCTGCCTTTTCACACGCATATTTTCTTCTATGACCACTCACAATTTCATAACATCCTTTTTCTCGTTTTCTCACAATTAACGGCTCTATAACGCCATATTGTTTGATACTTTCTATCAATAAATCCATTTCTTCATTGTCTTTTACGTTATAGGGGTTATTCTCAAATGGATATATTTCACTTATATTTACAAGTTTCTCACTCATTTATTTCACTTCCTTATACTTATTTTTAGTTTTGGTTTTGGTTTGATTCAGTTCTTCCGTTCTCATTTGTTTTTCAATTCTAATTACTTCCTTAATCTGTGGTACATCTTCTAAAATCTGATTTACAATTTTTATATTTCTTCTGTACTTTTTCAGAATAGCAGTACAATTACTGCATTTTGCCTTATATTCATTGATTAAGTCGCTGTCTTTGCAATTTCGGAGTTTATTTCTGTATTTTTGTCTTATTGCTGTTATTTCCTCGATTTCTTTTTGTGTTCGCAAAATATAATTTTTCACATCTGCTGTTGTATTCAATTTTTCTGGCACGATAAGCCTAATCTGATTAGAATATCTGTGCATTTTTCTAACCGCTCGTTTCATTTCTGGAGATAGAGGTTTGTTGTACTCTTGCTGTTTTGGATATAGTCCCAACAAATAAAAAAGCAACAAAAAAAGAACTTCAAGTCCCGACATTTTCTTCATATTATCAAATTTGCCTTTGTACTTAATTTTAGTTTTCTTATGATTACTTTTTGGGTTCATTAACTTATAATATCTATCTTGCACATAATAAGGATTTTGATAGATTTGTTGCTCAATATTTTCTAGTAAATATTTTTCTCCTAATTGATACAATCTTACTGCTCTTTTATCATTTATTGAACGAATAGTGGGATATTTTCGATTCGGATCATCATTGATAATATAACCTTTTTTATACATTACCTTTTTAAATTGCTTGTAAGTGATACACATTGCCATTGCTTCATCTAAAGCTTTTCTCATTAAATTATACTTGGTTGGTTCACCTCGTTTTTCAGCAAAGTAAATATTTCTTGGTGTTTTTCCTCTTGGCTTTTCGATTACTGTTAAGCCATATTCTTTGCATAGTTCGTCAGATAATCCTCCAAAACGATAATATGCTCCAATATTGCAATCAAATTTTTTTCCTGTAAACATATTGACGGAATTGAGTAGGCTAAGTGCCAGACGCCTTGGCTTATTGCTAAGTTAGGTTTTCCAACACT
>CANSTR010000027.1 GCA_947649935.1 uncultured Clostridia bacterium | reverse complement strand
GTTGCATAAATTATATATTGATTTTTTGTTGCTATTATTTTTTGAATGGACAGTAGATTAGAAAGTCTAAAAAATATTGGATTCATCTTGCAAAATTCCAAAAAATGCAATATAATAATAAAAAGAAAAAATGGAGGAAATAAACTTGCAAGACAAACAAAAACAAATTCGAAATTTTAGCATTATTGCTCATATTGACCATGGAAAATCAACTTTAGCAGACCGCATGATTGAGATGACAGGTGCACTTTCCAAGCGCGAAATGGAATCACAGGTGTTAGACAATATGGATATTGAGCGAGAGCGAGGAATTACCATCAAATCTCAAGCTGTCAAAATGAATTATACAGCCCAAGATGGTCAAACTTACGAATTTAATTTAATCGATACGCCCGGACACGTCGATTTCAATTATGAAGTTTCCAGAAGTTTGGCAGCGTGCGAAGGCGCTATTTTGGTGGTTGACAGCACCCAAGGCGTCGAAGCACAAACCCTTGCTAATGTGTATCTGGCGATTGATGGCAATCTAGAAATTTTGCCAGTCATCAATAAAGTGGATTTGCCAAACGCAAGACCAGAGGAAGTCAAGAAAGAAATCGAAGATATCATTGGCATTCCAGCCATGGAAGCACCATGCATTTCTGCGAAAACGGGGTTAAACGTAGATGACGTGCTAGAGCGCATTGTAACAGACATTCCAGCACCAAATGGTGACAAAAATGAGCCACTACAAGCCTTGATTTTCGATTCGGTTTACGATAATTACAAAGGTGCTTTAAGTTATGTCAGAATTAAAAATGGAAACGTGAAAGCCGATGATGAAATTTTGTTCATGGCAACAGGCAAAGTTTTCACTGTCACAGAAGTTGGCTATTTTAAAGCAGGTGGCTATGTTCCAGCAGAGGAATTGAGCGCTGGCGAAGTTGGCTATATTTCGGCAAGTGTGAAAACGATTTCTGATTTGCATGTTGGCGATACGATTACGCTAAAAAACAATTCCGCAAAATTACCACTTCCTGGTTACAAAAAAGCCAATTCCATGGTCTATTGTGGCATGTATCCAATTGACGGAAGCGAGTATGAGCCGCTAAAAGAAGCGTTGGAAAAATTGAAATTAAATGATGCAGCATTAAATTATGAGCCAGAAACCTCAGCTGCATTAGGCTTTGGGTTCCGCTCACGGATTTTTGGGACTTTTGCACATGGAAATTGTTATGGAGCGCCTAGACCGTGAATTTGACATTGGTCTGATTACAACAGCCCCATCGGTTATTTATAAAGTGCACAAAACCAATGGCGAAATCATCGAATTATACAATCCAGTAGACTTGCCGGCGACGACAGAAATCAAGCTTATGGAAGAACCAATCATGAAAGCAGAAATTATGATTCCCAAAGAATTTGTGGGAAATGTCATGAAAGTATGTCAAGAAAGACGTGGTACGTATGTCGATATGCGTTATTTGGACGAAGCGCGCGTCACGCTGGAATACGATTTGCCCCTCAACGAAATTATCTACGATTTTTTTGATACCATTAAATCCAAAACCAAAGGTTATGCGTCAGTCGATTATGAATTCAAGGAATATCGAAAAGCAGATTTGGTCAAACTCGATTTGCTGATTAATAATGAAACGGTAGACGCTTTGTCCTTTATTGTGCATAAGGATTCTGCGTATGAGCGAGGCCGTAAAATGGCGGAAAAATTGAAAAAAGTCATTCCAAGGCAATTATTTGAAGTGCCCATTCAAGCAGCCATTGGCGGAAAAATCATTGCCAGAGAAACGATTTCAGCTATGCGCAAAGACGTTTTGGCGAAATGTTATGGGGGGGACATCACGAGAAAGAAAAAATTGTTAGAAAAACAAAAACGAGGCAAAAAGAAAATGCGTGAAATTGGCAGTGTACAAGTCCCACAAGAAGCATTTCTAGCCGTCCTAAAATTAGACGAAGAAACATAATGTAGGGGTCGATGCTCACATCGACCCCAAAATGCAAAAATAAATCAGGGGCGATGTGGGCTATCTCCCGTACAACCATATGGCAAACCGTAAGGGCACGGTGCACCGTGCCCCCCCTACAATAACGTGGGTATCGGTTTTTGTGTCCCAGAAAAAAATATAAGGTATAAAAAACATGGTAAAAAAGAAAAATTTTATTTTAACCTATTTATTGTTGATTGCTTTTGTGATAGGCATTTTGATTGCAGGAATTGTTTCTTTTTATGTGGTCCATAAAAATGACAATACGATACAATCTGGCGTATATATCAAAGGAATCAATGTGTCTGGATTGAGTAAAGATGAGGCAGTAAAACTTGTTCAGGAAAATCTGGATTTGGAATTAAATGACCATTTAATTTTGAAATATAAAAATTATGAATATTACGTAGAAGTCGAGCAATTTGATGCCAAATTTGACATCGAGGCATCCGTTGATTTGGCATATCAAATTGGAAGAAGCGGGAATTTCTTCAAGGATATGAAAGATTTTGGCAGTGTGTTGCTCTCCAAAATTGACGTGGACCCTGTGCTACAGTATAATCAGGAGGAATTGCTTTCGTATTTGGAAGTCATTCAAGCCCAGCTTCCTGACCAGTTGGAGCAAAGCAGTTATTATGTGGATGACGACAAAGTCATGATTACCAATGGAAAAAATGGTGCGAAAATTTATATGGA
The DNA here is from genome assembly GCA_947649935.1 of uncultured Clostridia bacterium. GTDB lineage: Bacteria > Bacillota > Clostridia > TANB77 > CAG-508 > Scatovivens. Next base: position 24,244 of record CANSTR010000027.1, on the reverse strand, counting down.
CGAGCTGGAAAAAACGATTATCGAAGAAGTGCAAGATATCACTTATAAAAATACGTGTATCGATATTCCAACTTATACCGAGTATCCCGACCAAATCAACGTCCAAGCCATTCATGATGACGTTTATCGCGAAATGCAAAATGCGTATTTTACAACAGAACCGCGCATGGTTTATGCAGAAGTAACAGGTGTCGATTTTAATGTGGGAGCGGTGGAACAAGCCATTTCGGAAAATCCGAATGTAGACGAATATGCGGTTGAGCTGACGTTTACCAGACCAGAAGTGACAGTTAATGATTTGGGCATGGACCCATTTCCAGATTTGCTAGGAACGTATTCAACCAAATATATCAACAACGCAGACCGAACGACGAATTTAAGATTGGCTGCCAATAAAATTAATGGAAAAGTCATTATGCCAGATGAGTCATTCTCGTTCAACAAAGTTGTCGGAAGAAGGACGGCAGCGGCAGGTTACAAAAATGCAGCGATTTTCTCAGACGGACAAGTCACAGATGGCTTAGGTGGCGGAATTTGCCAAATTACGAGCACGCTTTATAATGCGGTTGTTTTTGCGAATATGAAGATTACGTCAAGACGTAACCACATGTTTGTGCCATCCTATGTAACAGGCGGGCGAGATGCCACGGTGGTGTATGGCTCAACAGATTTCACATTTCAGAATTCGAGAAGTTACCCCATCAAATTAGTTGCCACAGTGGAAGGAGGAAGGGCGACGGTTAATGTGTATGGTTATCGTAATGAAAATGACCCGGAATACGATATTTCCATTGAAACAAACTTAATCAAAACAACAGCCAAATCGTTGGTTTATGATGCATACAAAATTTATAAACAAAATGGAGAAGTGGTCAATCGAGAAAAAATGTCAAGAGATACGTATAAGAAATATTAAAGAAAAGGATGACTATGGTTGCGGAAATAATTATTAATAGTAATGCAAGAGCACTGAACAGAATATTTGATTACATTGTGCCAAAAGATTTGGAAAATCAAGTCAAGATTGGCACGCGTGTTTTGGTGCCTTTTGGCAAAGGCTCGAAAATAGAAGATGGATTTGTCATTGATTTGAAAGAAACTTCCGAATTTGCCGTCAAAGAAATTTGCCAAATTAACCAAAATGAAAGCCTAACAGAAGAAAATATTGTTTTGGCAAAATTAATGGCGAGAAAATATTTTTGTAATATTTCAGATTGCATCAAATTGATGTTACCACCAGGAACTGGAGGAAAAAAGCCAGAAACTAGAACCAAAGAGAAAGTTGGCAATTTTGTCTTTTTGAAAAAAGACGAAGATGAAATTGATTTTTTAATCGAAACAGGAAAATTAAAAAGCGAAAAACAAATTCGCACCCTTCGTTTTTTGCTGGAAAATGACGGAATCTATAAAGCCGATTTAGAACTTTTGGCAGATGTGAGTCATGCCATTTTGAAAACATTGGAGAAAAATGGCATGCTTGAAATCGTAGAAAAACCAATTGAGCGAAATCCATTTTTCCATAAAAATGTGGAAAAAGATGTGCCAAAAGAGTTGACAGAAGAGCAAAAAAATTGCTTTTATGGAATTGTAGAAGATATCGAATTTGGAAATTATTCGAAAAATTTGCTTTTCGGCATCACAGGTTCGCGGCAAAACGGAAATTTATTTGCAATTAATTAGCAAAGTGCTGGAAAAGCGGAAAAACAGCGATTGTATTAGTGCCAGAAATTTCGCTGACGCCACAAATGGTGGATCGCTTTTTGGCTCGTTTTGGAGAGCAAATTGCCATTTTACATAGCAAATTGTCAATGGGGGAACGTTATGACGAATGGCAAAAAATCAAAAAAAACGAAGTCAAAATTGTGATTGGTGCGCGTTCTGCTATTTTTGCGCCAGTTCAAAATCTGGGAATGATTATTATTGATGAAGAACATGACATGTCGTATAAATCCGAAACGACGCCACGTTACAATGCCAAGGAATTAGCAGGATATTTGGCGAAAAAACACCAATGCCCGCTCGTTTTGGGAAGTGCGACGCCTGATTTGGAAAGTTATGATGAGGCAAAAAAAGGCGAAAAAGCGCACTTGTATGTTTTGAAAAATCGAGCCAATCAGGCGCAATTGCCGGATGTCAAAATCGTTGATTTAAGGCAAGAATTGGCGCTTGGCAATAAATCAATGCTGAGTTTTGCGTTGCAGGAAGAAATTCAAAAAAATTTGCAGGCAAAAAAGCAAATCATTTTGTTTTTGAATCGAAGAGGTTATTCGACTTTTTTGATGTGTCGTGACTGCGGACATGTTGTAAAGTGCGAAAATTGCAATATTAGCCTGACTTATCACAAATTTGAAAATCAATTAAAATGTCATTATTGTGGCTCAGAAAAAAACGTTCCAAGCAAATGTCAAGAGTGTGGCAGCGAAAAAATCAAATATTTCGGGACAGGAACGCAGAAACTAGAAGAAGAAGTGCACAAACTATTTCCAGAGGCTTCTACCCTTCGTATGGATATTGATACTGTTACCAAAAAAAATTCGCATGAGGAAATTTTGAATCAGTTTAAAAATGAGAGTATTGATGTTTTGATTGGGACGCAAATGGTGGTCAAAGGGCACCATTTTCCGAATGTCACGCTAGTTGGCGTTGTGGCAGCAGATGGCATTTTGAATTTGGAAGATTATCGAGCATCAGAAAAGACGTTTCAAACATTGGTGCAAGTGGCAGGGCGTTCTGGGCGCGAGGAGCCAGGGCGCGTGATTGTTCAAACGTATAATCCAGAGCATTATGTGATGATACATAGCAAAAATCAGGATTACGAGGCGTTTTATCAAACCGAAATTCCTTTGAGAAAAATGTTGAAATATCCGCCGTTTTGCGATATAATAGTAATCAGATTTCAAGGGACAAATATTTCCGAACTTAAAAAGGTAGCGCGGAATAGTATATAATAAGATGAAAGGTGTAGCAATGGAGAATGTATTGATTTACAAACCAGTGCCAGCACCAATTGATAAAATCCAAAACAAATATCGTTGGCGCATGATTGTAAAATGCAAGGTCAATGCTAAAATATTAGATTTGGTAAAATATGGGACAACAGATGCCCAAATTGCAAAAATGAAAAACACATTGGTAATCGTAGACATAAACCCGAACAGTTTAATGTAGGGGTCGATGCCCACATCGATCCCCAAAATTGAAAATACAAATTGTCTAGGGTCGATGTGGGCATCGACCCCTACCAATAAACGTTTGGGAAATTATAAAGAAAGGAAGAATAAAAATGGCAATTCGAAATTTAAGATATGGTGATGATGAAATTTTAAGAAAAAAAGCGAGAGAAATTGAAGAGATTGATGACAAAATAAAAACGTTGGCAGAAGACATGATGGACACGATGCACAAATACGATGGTGTTGGACTAGCAGGTCCACAAGTTGGGATTTTGAAGCGCATTATTGTGATTGATTTAGGGGAAGAAAATACGCAGTATATTTTAATTAATCCAATCATCAAAAAGCAAAAAGGGGAGCAAATCGTAGATGAAGGATGCTTGAGTTTTCCTAATCAATATGGCAAAGTAAAGCGTCCCAAAACGATTGTGGTAGAAGCTTTGGATATCAATGGAAAAAAAGTGCGCATTGAAGGAAAAGATTTGCTTGCACAAGCCTTGTCACACGAAATTGACCATTTAAATGGTGAAGTTTTTGTTAACAAGGTAGAAGAAGGCACTTTAGAAAATATTTCAGATAAAGAATTAGAAGAAAGAAGGAAACAAAAATAATGAAAATTGTTTTTATGGGAACCCCAGATTTTGCCAAAGAATCTTTAGAAAAATTATGGGATGCTGGGCATGAAATAGCGTTTGTAGTGACTCCGCCTGACAGACCAAAAGGAAGAGGTATGAAAATGATAGCCTGCGAAGTCAAAGAATTTGCCTTGCAAAAAGGAATGGAAGTTTTGCAACCAGAAAAATTGAGTCAAATTAAGCAACAAATTGTGGAGGCAAATCCAGACATGATTGTAGTAGTTTCGTATGGGAAATTTTTGCCAAAGTCAATTTTGAAAATCCCAAAATTTGGCTGTATTAATGTGCATCCATCGTTGCTTCCGAAATATCGAGGTTCTGCGCCAATCCAATGGGCCATTCTGAATGGCGACAAAGTCACAGGAACGACCATTATGAAGATGAACGAAAAAATGGATGCAGGTGATGTTATTTTGCAAAAGGAAGTTCCGATTGGTGAGAGTGAAACAACTGGTGAGTTGTGGGAACGTTTGGCAAAAATTAGTAGCGAATTATTGTTAGAAGCTATTTCTCAAATCGAAAAAGGAACAGCAAATTATCAAAAACAACCAGAAAAATATTCGATTGCGCCCATGTTAACCAAAGATATGGCGAAAATTGATTGGGAAAAGCAAGACGCACTTGCCATAAAAAATTTAGTTAGAGGACTAAATCCAATTTTGGGTGCATATGGTAAGTTAGGACAAAGGAAAATCAAGTTTTGGCGCGTAGAAATAGCAAAAGAAATGCTAGATACGAATGAAGAAGTGGGAACTGTGCTTTTGGCGGATAGCAAAAAAGGATTGTTTGTGCAAACCAAAGTTGGCATTTTATCAATTTTAGAAATCCAAGGCGAAAATGCTAAAAAAATGAGCATACAGGACTTTTTAAGAGGAAATCCTATCAAAATTCGGTGAAAAATTTGCATAAATTTACATTTTGTACTTTATCTTTTTTTTAGAATGTAATATAATGCAAAATAGAAAGCGAGGGATAAAATGGAGAACGAAAAAAGAAATGATGATACGAAACGATATGATAGCAAAAAAGTAAATAAAAAAGCAAACAAAAATACGAAAAACAAAGAAAAAAAGAAAAAATCCAAAGCAGGAAAAGTAATTAAAATTCTAATCATTTTATTGTTGCTAGCGTTAATTATCGGTAGTGGCGTTGTTGTGGGTGTGTTTTATAACATGTTTGGCGACGAATTGACGATTAGCAAAGAAGATTTGGTCATCCCATACGAAAATTCAACGGTTTATGATAAAGACGGAAATTTAATTGCCACGTTAAGTGGTGGCACCAAAAGAAAGTGCATTTCTTTGTCCGAAATGGGCGAATATTTGCCAAAAGCTTATGTTGCCATTGAAGATGAAAGATTTTATACCCACCAAGGCGTAGACATCAAAAGAACAGCGGCAGCTACGCTCACTTTTGTGACACATGCAGGTCAGTCGTCTTTTGGTGGAAGTACGATAACGCAACAGCTTGTCAAAAACATTACAAACGACAAGGAAGATAGCGATTTAGCAGGTGTTATCCGAAAAGTCAAAGAAATGTCAAAAGCCATACAAGTGGAGCAATATTTGTCAAAAGACCAAATATTGGAATTGTATTTGAACCTAATTTTCATTGGTGGAAATGATATCAATGGCGTAGAACTTGGAGCGTTATATTACTTCAACAAAAAGCCAGCGGATATGAGTATTGCGGAATGTGCTTTTATGGCAGGAATTAACCATTCGCCAAATGCGTATAATCCTTTCATGGATACCGAAGATGCAGAAAAAGTGCAGAAAAAGAGCGAAAATATCAAAAAAAGAACCAAGACAGTTTTGAAAAAAATGCTTGAACTTGGTTATATCAATCAAGAACAACATGATGGAGCAGTAGCAGAAGTCGACAATGGCTTAAACTTCCAAAATGGAGACACCTCGCCAACCATTGATGTTACGTATGCAGTAGAAGCCGCTTTAGAGCAGATTTTGACGCAAATCATGGAAGAAAGAAATATGAGTCAATCCATGGCTGAAACGTATTTATATAGCGGCGGTTTGAAAATTTACACAACCCAAGATTCTGCTGTGCAAGCTACTTTAGAAGAAGCAATCAAACAAGATAAATATTACACAGAGATAACAACAACGAAAAAAGATAAAACCAAATTAAGACAAACGTCCATTCCAACTATGGTCATTGTAGACCATACCACAGGAAATGTCGTAGCAGCAGCGACAGCAGTGGGAGAAAAAGGCGCAAGGTCAACCACAACGAAAATTGGTTACTTTAATATTCCAACCAGATTACGCAAATCAACCGGTTCTTCGATGAAACCAATTTCAGTCATTGCACCAGGATTGGAAACGGGAACCATTACAGCTGCAACCGTTTATAATGATGCGCAAACTGCTTTTGACAACGGAAAATACAATCCAAAGAATTATTACAAAGGTTTCAAAGGCTTGATGACAATGCGTCAGGCAATTGAAATTTCTGCCAATATTCCGCATGTCAAAGCATTATCCGACATTGGCGTAGACAAAGGAATTGATTTTTGTGAAAGTGTCGGACTTCCTTTATCTGGAGATGAAGGCTTATCACTTGCCTTAGGTGGTTTAGGCAATGGTGTAACGCCACTTGAGATGGCAGGTGCCTATTCGGCAATTGCCAATGATGGAACTTACATCAAACCAACTTTTTATAAATATGTCACAGACAAAGAAGAAAATGTCATTATTGAGCCACAGCAAAAAGTCAATAATGTAATGAGCAAGCAAAATGCGTATATTGCCAAAAGTATTTTGACAGAACCAGTGGTCGGAAGCGCAGGAACGGCGAAATATTGTGCTGTGAAAGGAATGAGCACAGCAGCCAAAACAGGAACAACAAATGACGATTATGATAGATGGCTTTGTGGTTTTACGCCATATTATACAGCCGTTTGCTGGTATGGCTATGAAACCAATGCAGAAGTAAAATATGGCAATGGAAACCCAGCAGGAAGAATTTGGGCAGAAGTCATGAGTGCGATTCATAAGGAATTGCCAAATGCAGAATTTGTCAAACCAGAAGGAGTTGTGGAAGTGGCAGTATGTAAGGCAACTGGTTTGAAAGCATCCAAAACATGTTCAAGTACGTATACCGAAGTATTTTCGCAAGATTCTGTGCCTGAGGCATGTGATGGTCACTCGATGGCAATGGTATGTACACAAACAAACTTGTTATGTTGCCAAGGTTGCCCATTTGGTGAATGGAGGTATTACAATACTACACCACCAAAAGAAAGAAATGCTTCTTGGTCTTCGGATAGTTCTACTTCAGGAGCAGCGCCAACAGAAGTATGTCCACATACAGCATCACCTTTGGAAACACCAGTGCCAGTTTCACCAGTTAGTACACCAACACCAGAAGCACCAAGCAATAATATATCGACGACGACACCAACGACTAATCCAACACCAACCACACCAGAACCAACTACACCTCCAACGACAACACCGCCTACAACGCCTTCAACACCAACTCCGCCAACGACACCAAGTACTGTGCCAGAACCAGAACCTACACCACAGCCACCAATAGAGCCAACCACACCTACTACACCGACAACACCAACGACGCCAGAACCAACAACACCAGACAGTGGTGGCAGTACCACGACCCCATAAAAGGAGAGAAAATAATGAGAATTTACAATACATTAACAAGAAAACTAGAAGAGTTTCACCCAATGGATGAGCAGGAAGTAAGAATGTATTCATGCGGACCAACGGTTTACGGATATGCTCATATTGGAAATTTGCGTGCCTATTTGTTTATGGATACGCTACGCAGAACCCTGAAATATAATGGCTATTCCTTGAAACATGTGATGAACATAACCGATGTTGGGCATCTCGTTTCAGATGCTGACGACGGCGAAGATAAAATGCTGAAAGCAGCCAGAATTGAGAAAAAAGACCCCTTGGAAATTGCTGAGTTTTACATGGATGCCTTTTTGCAAGATATTGATAAGTTAAACATCGACAAGCCAGAAATCATTGCCCGTGCGACGGAGCACATTGATTGCATGGAAAAATACGTACAAAAAATCATCCAAAACGGGTTTACGTATGAAACACAAAATACCATTTATTTTGATACTTCAAAGCTAGATAAATACGGCGTTTTGTCCAACCGCAATATTGAGGAGCAAAAGGCAGGCGCGCGTGTTGAGTTTGATAGCGAAAAAAAGAATATTTCGGATTTTGCACTTTGGATTAAAGCTCCAGAAAATCATTTGATGAAATGGGACACATTTTGGGGAAAATGCTATCCAGGCTGGCATTTGGAATGTTCTGCCATGAGTCATCACTATTTAGGTGAACAATTTGACATTCATACAGGCGGAATTGACCATATTCCCATTCATCATGAAAACGAGATTGCGCAGAGCAAAGGGTTTTCAGGAAAAATTCCAGCCAATTACTGGATGCATGTTGACTTTTTGACAATTGATGGTGGAAAAATGTCGAAAAGTTTGAACAATTTGTATACCTTGCAAGACTTGTCTGACAAAGGCTATGAGCCATTGGTCTATCGCATGTTCAATTTTGCTTCTAATTATCGAAATAAAATTAATTTTACATGGGATACTATGGATAGCAGCAAAGTGGCTTTAAACAGACTTCGTGAAGGTTACTGGAAACATGTAAATGGCACGGAAAACGTTTCAGATGAGGTTTTGCAAGATTTTGAAAAACGTTTTTTAGATGCAATTAATGATGATTTAAATATGCCAGTTGCAATGAGTGTTGTTTGGGAAGTCATCAAAAGTCCTGTCAAATCACAGAAATTGAAAGATTTGTTGCTAAAATTTGATGAAGTTTTGGGATTTGATTTGGCACATTATGAGCCAGAAGCAGAAGAATTGCCAGAAGAAATTTTGGAATTAGTGAAACAAAGAGATGAGGCACGTCAAAATAAAGATTGGGCAGAATCAGACAGAATTCGTGATATATTAATTGAAAAAGGTTATCAGGTAAAAGACACCAAAGAAGGAACCGTATTGAATCAATAAAACCGTAGGGGCGATTATCAATCGCCCGCCTAATTAATAAAAATTGCAGAAACAATTTTTATTACCATTAAAATGAATTTATAGCGGGCGATTGATAATCGCCCCTACAAGGATGAATTCAGAAAGGAAAAATATGAGATTATTACAAGAGAAAGATAAAGCAAGATACAAAGAATTTTTGGAAAAACATCCAAGATGTAATTTTCAACAATCTTTGGAATGGGGAGAAGTCAAGACGAGTTGGAAGAAAGAGGTCATTTTGTCAGAAGATGAAAAAGGCAATATTCGAGGAAGTTTGTGCGTATGGATTCGCAAAATTCCGATTTTTGGGAATTTGATGTATTCAGCAAGAGGTCCAGTTTGCGATATTTATGATGAAAAAGTAATTGCTGATTTGACACAAGGTGCCAGCGAACTTGCGAAGAAATACAAAGCCTTTGTGCTTCGTATCGAGCCAGATATTTTGAAATCTGATTTGAAATTTCGTGAAGTCATTGAAAATGCTGGCTATAAAATAAAGGATGATAGCAAGGATTTTAAGGATGAAATTCAACCACGATTTGTTTTTCAGTTGGATATTAAGGGGAAGACTGAGGATGAGGTTTTTAGCGGTTTTCATTCGAAAACGCGTTACAATATTCGTTTAGCAAATAAAAAAGGCGTTGTCATAAAAGAAGGAAGCAAAGCGGATTTGAAGGCATTTCATGATATCATGGTGGAAACAGGAAAAAGGGATGATTTTATCATTCGTTCTTTGGCATATTTTGAGAAAATGTATGATTGTTTAGCGCCGCAACATATGAAATTGCTGATGGCGTATTATGAGGACAAGCCAATTGCAGGCATTATTCCGATTTTTTATGGTAAAAAAACGTGGTATTTGTATGGCGCAAGTAGCAATTCGCATCGAAATTTAATGCCAAATTATTTATTGCAATGGACAATGATTAAAGAAGCTATCCAAAATGGGCATGATGTGTATGATTTTCGAGGTGTTTCAGGCGTAGTGGACGAAAATCATCCACAATATGGTTTGTATCGTTTCAAAAAGGGATTTGGTGCGGAGTTTACGGAATTTATTGGCGAAGTGTATATGTCCTATAAGCCAATGATTTATAAATTATATAAATTTGCGGAAAAAACGTTTCGAAGTTTGAGAACATTGAAGAAGAAAATTTTGCAAAAGTAGATTTTCACGGCTTTTGGACTAATTTTAGAAGTAAAACGAAGCAAATTTAGATAAATTCGGAATACAATCCCAAATTTATCTAAAAAGTATGTACATTTTTTTAAAAATAGTGTATACTATAAATATGGGGGGATCGTTTTATGAGTAAATATAAAGCAAGAACAATGGAAGCAAATTTAGCTTCTTTAATCAATACAGTTCCGGTCATTATGATAACTGGTCCGCGACAAGTCGGAAAAACCACATTGTTAAATCGTTTGGCAAATGATTCGAAAACAAAAGTGAATTATGTTTCGCTGGATAATTTATTGACAAGAAGTCAAGCAATAGAAGACCCAGAGTTGTTTTTGAGGAATTATGAAACACCACTGATTATTGATGAGTTTCAATATGCTCCAGAGTTATTGGCCTATATCAAAATAAAAGTGGATGAAGCAAGAAAAAATGAGATGTTTGGAACAGGAGAAAAAGTAGGGACTTTATATTATTTGACTGGTTCACAAGTATTTCAAACATTGGAAAATATCGGAGATTCTCTTGCTGGAAGAATTGCTATACTTGATTTATATGGCTTTTCGACAAGAGAATTGGAAGCAAAGGAAGAGCCAATTTTTGTGCCAGAGATTGATTTGCTAAAGAATAAGGAAAGAGTAGAAACTAAAACGACTGGGAAAATTTTTGAAAAGATTTTGAATGGCAGTTATCCAGAAGTGAATAATGCAAATGGAGCAAATCGAGAATCGTTTTATGAAGCGTATATTAGAACGTATATTGAAAGAGATGTAAGGCAACTAATTCATATTAAAGATGAGAATAAGTTTGTTAAGTTTATGGCGGCCATTGCTGCTAGAACGGCGCAGGAGTATAATGCTGTAGATATAGCCAATGATGTTGGAGTAGATTCCAAAACGATTGATGGCTGGATTTCGATTTTAAAAAATGCAGGCTTGATTTATATGCTACAAGCGTATTCGAATAATCAAGTTCAAAAAGCGATTAAGAGACCTAAAATTTATTTTATGGATACAGGCTTGGCGTGTTATTTGACAGGATATGTGAGTAGTCAAACATTGGCAAGAAGTGCGTATAATGGAGCGATTTTTGAGACGTATTTCATTGGTGAAATTGTGAAATCGTTTACCAATCACGGTAAAAATCCACGAACAAGGCTGTATTATTATCGAGATACAAATCAAAAAGAGATTGATTTGTTAGTGTTTTATGATAACAAAGTTTATCCAGTGGAAATTAAAAAGTCAGCAAATCCAGGGAGAAATGCAATCAAGAATTTTGATATTGTTGATAAATTTGGAATGGAAGTTGGAAATGGTGTGGTTTTGTGCATGGTGAAAGAAATAATAGCAATCGATGAATCGAATTTTTTGGTGCCAATAGAGTGTATATAACTTTTTAGATAAATTCGGAATTGAATTCCAATTTTATCTAAAAAACAAATAGTATAAAGATACTTGCATAATTTAGAAAATTATGATATAATCCTTATGTTAACAGTAATATTCTTAAATAGTAAAAGGAGGATTATATTATGAAATTAGAGGATTTAAAAGGAATGAGTCGGGATGAGCAGAGTAGAATGATTGCATCGCAAATGAAGGTATCAGTATATGATATGATTGATAATCCTTGGCTAATGCAAGGTAAGATACTCGTTTTCCGTGGTAATTACGCACGTTTTGATACAAAGGGGCTTTGTATACGTATATTTGAATACATTAGAGAAAGTGACAACTGGAGAGTATCAGATGTAGATTTATTAGACATGTTCAATGAGAATTTTGATAAGGCGTTTAGTGCAGATGAGTTATTTAAGTGTTTTAAAGTTTTTTGCTATTCAGAAGGATTTCTATTAGATAAATAATAGAATTTCATAATTTTTTCTCATGATGACAGTCGGACTTCGGCTGTCATCAATTTTTGCTTTAAAATGAAAAAATTATTTGCAAAATAGATTAAGATATGATAGAATATAAAATAATATAGAGGGAAAGAGAAGAAATCTAAATTGAAATTGAGCCTGAAGATTTGGAATTTGTTTGCATGATTCATAAGAATAATTCCGATACTGGAACAATATATTACAATGGATTTTTTAAGGCGAAGAAATGGAAAAACGAACCATGCGTTAATGAGCCAGAAAAAAATGAGGAATTAAGATGGATTTCTGTTAACGAATTGCCTGAAAATGTGGTGGATGATAGGAAAGTGGCGATTCGAAATTACCAAAATGGCATTTTTTATAGTGAGATGGGTTGGTAAATAATTTTAGATAAATTTGGAGTTACACTCCGAAAATGTCTAAAAATACAAATTATAATAAAATTAGGAGGAAAATATGGAGAGAGAAAAAGCGATTGAGTTGTTGAAAAAATATAATCAGGAAGAATTTCATGTAAGACATGCTTTTACAGTGGAGCAAGTGATGCGTTATTTTGCAAAGGAAAATGGCGAGGATGAAGAATTTTGGGGCTTGGCAGGCTTGTTGCATGATGTGGATTATGAGAAATTCCCAGACGAACATTGCCAAAAGGTGCCAGAGTTATTGAAGGAAATTGACGTGAGTGAAGAAATGATACATGCTATTTGTTCGCATGGTTATGGCATTTGTTCGGATGTTCAGCCAGAGCATGAAATGGAAAAAATCTTGTTTGCCGTGGATGAATTGACTGGCTTGATTTGGGCTACTGCGAAAATGCGCCATCCAAAAGTACGAAAGATATGGAAGTATCGAGTTTGAAAAAGAAATTCAAAGACAAAAAGTTTGCAGCAGGTTGCTCAAGAGAAATAATAAAGCAAGGCGCAGAGCAATTAGGCTGGGAATTGAATGACTTGTTGGAGAAAACACTTACTGCAATTAGGGAAAGTGAAGATAAAATTGAAGAGGAAATGGTAAAGAATTTTAGATAAATTTGGAGCGGTATTCCGAATTTATCTAAAAATATGAACCAAGGAGATAGTTTTATGAAACAAATTGATAAAATGGCATGGATTTATTTGAAAGAGGGAAAAATATTGTCGACTTTGTCGAAAGGAAAAGATACTTATTATATTCCAGGTGGAAAACGAGAAGGCAATGAAACGGATGAAGAAACCTTGATTCGAGAATGCAAAGAGGAATTGACCATTTCGATCAAGAAAGATAGCATAAAGTATTATGGCACTTTTGAAGCGCAAGCACATGGAAAAGCGGAAGGAATTACGGTCAAAATGACTTGCTATATGGCTGATTTTGAAGGAGAACTTCAAGCTAACTCGGAAATACAGGAAATCAAATGGTTAAGATATAGCGATTTAGACAAAATATCTCCAGTGGATAAGCTAATATTTGAAGATTTGAATGAAAAAGGATGGCTAATTTAGGAGGACTATGAAAAAATTAATGGTGAGTCGCAAGGATTTGAAAAATAATTTAAAAGTGGTCAGGAAAATTTTGAAGGCTCAAGGCAAAGATGATTGTGGCAATTTTCCGAGGATTATTGCGGTTGTCAAAGGAAATGGCATGGGGCTTGGTTTGGTTCCATATTCTAAGTTTTTGGTGAACCATGGAATTGATTTTTTGGCAGTTGCAAATTTAGAAGAAGCGCTTGCTTTAAGACAAGCTGGAATTCAAGAGGAAATTTTGATGCTTACGCCATTTTCGAATGAAAAAGAGTTGGTGCAATTGATACAAAATAAAATTACTTTGACGATTAGTTCTATCGAACAAATTGAATTAATTGAGAAAATTGCTAAAAAGGCAAAAATAAAAATCAAAGCACATGTTAAAATTGATACGGGATTTGGTCGCTATGGAGTTTTGTATGAAAATTTGCAAAATATTTTGCTTTTCTTTAAAATGTGTGATACAATACAAATTACTCGGAATGTACACTCATTTTGCAAGACCAATGGATGAAAAATTTACCAATTTGCAATTTGACCGATTTTTAGAAGTGGTAAAAATGCTCAAAAAAGAAGGGCAAAATCCAGGAATATTGCATTGTTCAGAAAGTACAGCGATTTTAAAATATCCGATGATGCATTTGAATGCTGTAAGATTGCGGTTCGATTTTGCAAGGAAGAACTATGCTAAAAGTCGATGGCTTGCAAAAAGTTGGACAAGTCAAAGCAAGTATTCAAGAAATAAAAACGGTTCCAAAAGGGTATAATATTAGTTATGGAAACATGTTTCGCACGAAACGAGAAACGAAAATAGCGGTAATTCCGGTTGGTTCTAGTGATGGTTTGAATATGCGAAAGGACAGAGATATTTTTTCGTTTGTAGAAAATGTGAAATCAGTTGGAATTGAAATCAAGAAATTTTTTAAGGACAATCGTTTGAAAGTAAGCATAAATGGCAGAAAATATAATATAATAGGAAGAATTGGAATGTATCACGCCGTAGTGGATATTACAGAGGCGCCAGATGTGACGCTTGCGTCAGAGGTTTTTTTGGACATCCAGCCGATGTATGTTGATAGTATGCTTAGAAGGGAGTATTTTTGATGGAGAAGGAAAATAGAAAAATAGGATTTTTCTCGAGAGTAAAAATGGCACTTACGAAATTAGAGAATTATGGCATTTTTTTAGAAGAAAAAACGTTAATTGCTGTGAAATATTTCTTTCTAATTGTACTATGTTTGGCAGTGGTCATGGCAGTTGTGGAAACGTATGCTTTGATGCAAATGGTGACAAAAGGAATGGATTATATCAGAAATGAGTTGCCAGAGTTTTCGTATGCGGATGGAAATCTTACGTTTTCGGAAAAAGTACAGGCTTATGATGAGGAGTATGATATTAGGATGATTGCGGATACACAAGAGGTTTCAGAGGAAAATTTGCAACAATATGAAAAGGATATCAAAAATGTAGGCATTATTTTCTTGAAGGATAAGGCGATTTATAAGGCTGGAGGCGGTTTGAAAGAATATCATTATGGCGAATTTTCCGAGCAATATGGGATTTCTTCTTTGGACCGAACAGCATTAATCACGGAGATGGAGAACGTTGGAGTGATGGGCATTGCTGTTACATTATTTCTTTTGCTTATATTTGGAGTATATCTTTTGCAAGTTATCAATGTGTTTATGGATTGGATTGTAATTTCTGTGTTTGCGTTTGTCGTTTCTAGGATTTGCAGAATGAATATGACGATGAAACATACTTGGAACATTTCGATTTATGCGCTCACGTTATCCATTCTTTTGAGTATGTTGTATAGTATTGCGTATTATGTAGTCGGATTTTATACGGAATATTTCAGAGTTGTGTATTTGCTGGTTGCTTATGTGTATGTGGTAGCTGTGATTTTGATGATAAAATCGGATTTGATGAGGCAACAAATGGAGGTATCCAAAATTGTCGAAGTACAAAAAGAGGTTCAGAACGAACCACAAATTCCGGAAGAAAAACCAGAGGAGAAACCAAAGGAAAAAGAAGAAGAGAAGAAAGAACCCCAAATTGAAGATGAACCAGATGGTTCTGAGATATAAAGAAAGGAGAATTTTATGAAAAATAATAAAGAAGATAACAAATTAAAAGCGATTTTGAGTGCAATTTGTGTGTTAATTGTGCTAGGAACAATTGCTGGAATTGTATATTTTGGGCAAGCGAATAAAGAAGATAAGGAACTTGCTTATACCGAATTGATTCAAGATGTGAATGAGGGTAAAGTTGAAAAAATCAAAATGACGACAGGCAGTACTTCAGTGACGATAACGTATAAAACAACGCCTGAAGGAGAAACAGGAACCGAAGAAAACGAAAAAGATAGACAGAAAAAAGTGAATGTGCCAAGTACGCAAGCGTTTATTGAGTTAATCCAAGAAAAAGTGGACCAAAAAGCTTTGGAGATTGAGTTAATTCAAGAAAGCAGTAATCAATTGGTGAAAATTGCTGGCAGTTTATTTTCGTTGTTACCAACGATTTTGTTGATTGCGCTGATGTTGATGATTTTCAAAATGCAAGGTTTTGGTAGCGATAAAGATAAGGTTTATGGTGGAGAAAGCAATAAAAAATCAGATGTTCGATTTAAAGATATTGCTGGTTTGGATGAGGAGAAAAATGAGTTAATTGAAATCGTAGATTTCTTGAAAAAGCCAGAGCAATATTTGGAAATGGGTGCCAAAATTCCAAGAGGAATTTTGTTGTATGGGAAACCAGGAACTGGTAAAACCTTGATTGCCAAAGCGATTGCAGGCGAGGCAGGCGTGCCATTTATTTCGATGAGTGGTTCGGAATTTATTGAAATGTTTGCAGGACTTGGTGCATCTCGTGTTAGAAAATTGTTTGATAAGGCGAAAAAAATGGCGCCAGCGATTATTTTTATTGATGAAATTGACGCGATTGGGGCAAGAAGAAGTAGCAATAGTGGCGCAGAAACGGAGAATAATCAGACGTTAAATCAATTGTTGGTGGAGATGGATGGATTTGAAACAGATGAAACCATTATTGTTTTGGCAGCGACGAACCGTCCAGAAATGTTGGATAAAGCGTTGCTTCGTCCGGGAAGATTTGACCGCCAAGTGACGATTCCAGCGCCGGATTTGAATGGAAGAGAAGCCATTTTGAAATTGCATAGCGAAAATAAAAAGTTTGCGGATGACGTTGATTTTAGAAGTATTGCAGGAGATACTGCAGGATTTACTGGTGCGGAACTTGCTAATATTTTGAATGAGGCTGCCATTATTGCAACAAGGCAAGACCATAATGCGATTACGAATGAAGATGTTGAAAATGCGGTTAAGAAAGTGACGGTTGGCTTGGAAAAAGCAAATCGTGTGATTTCAGATAAAGATAAAAAGTTGACGGCTTATCATGAGGCTGGTCACGCGGTTGTTAGCAAGTTTTTGGAAACACAGACAGACGTCAAAGAAGTTTCGATTATTCCAAGAGGCGCTGCTGGTGGTTATACAATGTATAAAACGAATGAGGATAAATATTATGTTTCCAAAACGGAATTGTTGGAGAAAATGGTTGCTTTGATGGGGGGACGTGCAGCGGAAAAAATTGCGCTAAATGAAATTTCAACAGGAGCGAGCAATGATATCGAAGTGGCAACTGGAATTGCCAAAGATATGTTGACGGTTTATGGAATGGATGACAAGTTAGGACCGATTTCATTGAAAGTGGACGACCCATACGAGCTTCAGATTTTTGGTGAAAAAGTGATTGATGAAGTGGGCAATCAAATTCAAGTTTTGATTGAAAATGCGTATACCACAGCACAACAGATTTTGTCACAAAATATGGATATTTTGGATAAAGTGGCAAATGCTTTGTTGGAGAAAGAAAAAATATCGAGTGAGGAATTTGAGGAGTTTTTTAAATAGTTTAATGGTTAATGCTGGAATTTTAATATAAATTTTTAGGGACTGTAAAAAAAATTAATTTTTTTACAGTCTTTTTTATTGGTAACAGGAATCATTAAAAATGCAGAATTTTAAAGAATATTTATCGGTATTACCATAAATAACCATTGATTTTAAAGTTAAGTATCTTTTATAATTGTTATAAAGGATGTGTTGTGTTTATGAGATTAATGAAATGCTATGGAAAAAGACTTATAGTAAAAGAACTTGAAAAAAGTTTTGATTTTTTTCTTAATGAAGTCAATACCAACCAAAAAAGTTATGGATATGGTCTCATAAGAGATAAGACGATGACGGATGATAATATTGCAAGTATTGCTTCGGTTGGATATGGGTTAGTAGCATTAATAATCGGCATAGAGCATAAATGGATTGATTATGACAAAGCCTATGAAAGAGCAAGCAAAACATTAGACACCTTTATCAATCATGTAGATGGCAAAAATGGTTTTTATTATCATTTTGTAAATATGCAAAATGGTAAAAGAGAATGGAATTGCGAGATATCAATAATAGATACAGCAATATTTATATGTGGTGCAATAACAGCAGGTGAATATTTTGGAAAAGAAGTAAAAGAAAAGGCTGAAATATTATATAAGAAGATGAATTGGGAATGGTTTAGAGATAAAGAAAATAATTATTTTTATATAGGTTATACACCAGAAGAAAATTTCTGTGGGCATTGGGATAGATATGCAGAACAATTGATATTGTATGTATTAGGAGTAAGTTCCCCAACATTTCCTGTCGATAAGAGTATGTATGATTCTTTTGAAAGAAATAAAGCAGATTATAAGGATATAGAAGACATTATTTATACTTATTGTGGTACGTTATTTACCTATCAATATTCTCATGCATGGATTGATTTCAGGAATCAGAAAGATAGACATGGAATCGATTGGTTTGAAAATTCAGTAAAAGCGACAAAAGCGAATAGACAATATTGTATCGATCATAAAGAAAGATTTAAGACTTATGGAGAAAACGCATGGGGATTGACAGCATGTCTATCGCCAAAAGGATACATAGGATGTGGGGCAAAGCCATGTGGGGTGGATTTAGATATAGAAAATGATGGAACGATATCTCCTTGTGGGGCAATTGGTTCAATTGTGTTTACACCGAAAGAGAGTATAAAAGCAATGGAATATTATTACAATACTTTTCCAGAATTATGGGGAAAATATGGTTTGAAAGATGGCTATAATTTAGAAAACAATAAAAAGTGGTTTTCTAATCAATATATTGGAATTGATAAAGGAATTGAAATGGTAATGATCGAAAACTATTTGAATGGTACCATCTGGAAATATTTTATGAGAAATACTTATGTTCAAGAGGGATTAAAGTTGTTAGATTTTCGAGTATAATGATAGGAGAATTAATAAAATGAGTAGTATAGGTGTAGATATTGGAGTGAGTCATGTTTCATGTGGATTATATAATAGTGAATCTAATCAATTAGAATGCAAAATATATTTTCCTAATACAATGAATGAAAATGTAGATATTGATGTTTCTACCCAATTTTTTATAAAGATCGTTATCAATTTAATTGATCGATTAATAAGAGAAAATAATCTATGCATGGATGAAATTACATCAATAGGAATTGGATGTCCAGGCGGAGTTGACAAGAATCGTGGAATATTTTTTGGCTCATCGAGTTTAAATGTTAAAGAAATAAATTGGAGGGAAGAATTAAGAAAATATAATAAAGAAATATTGGTAGAAAACGATTGTACCTGTGCAGGAATATGTGAAGGCTATGTTAATCATATGAATCATTTTTTGATGTTTACGTTAGGTTCTAATGTAGGAATAGCCTATATGTATAATCATAAATGCATAGATCAAAATGTATGGGATATAAGAGAACTCAATAAAAAGAATAAGAATGATAGGTATATTAAAAGCTTTGAGAGCTTATCCCAAAAATATAATGAGTATAAACATAAGAAGTATGAAAGAAAGGAAATTTTTTATGGTATAGAAAAAGGAGATATAGAAGCTAAAAAAATTTTAAGGAATTATATCAATGACTTGATAGAAGGGATAATGAGAATTAGTGAAAACTATGATATAAAAGATTTTTCAATTGGTGGTGGAATAGCGGAATATTCTAATTATTTTATAGATCAGATAAGAGAAAGTTTACCCAATTTGAATATACATATTGCGCAGTATAAAAATGATGCTGGAATAATAGGAGCAGCATTATTGGAAAAATTGATAAGAAATTAGGATTAGATATAGAAAAAGTATAGGGACACAGGAAACCGTGTCCTAATTTTTGTTATAATTTTGTAACAATATTACAATTTTAAAATATTTCAAAAAACTCTTGACAATTGAATGGCGATTCACATATAATAGAATTAGAAATAATTGAATAATAATTCAACTAAGAGAGGAGGAAGAAAATGTCAAAAAATGAGTTCATTTGTGATTGCAATACCATACATGAAGAAACTGTAAAAGAAACATTAGCAAAAATGCCAGAAGAAAATACATTCAACAAAATTGCCGAATTTTTTAAAATATTAGGCGATACCACAAGAACCAAAATCCTATTTGCACTGGATTTGAACGAAATGTGCGTGTGTGATATTGCCAATGTTTTGGGAATGAGCAAATCGTCGATTTCACATCAGTTGGGGACGCTTAGAAGAATGAATATTGTCAAATGCAGAAAAGAAGGCAAAGAAGTTTTTTACACATTGGACGATGAGCATATTAAGCAAGTTTTTGAAGTGGCGCTCGAACATATCGAGCATAAAAAATAAAGGGAGGAAAAAAGATGATAATTTTTAAAATAAAAGGATTAGATTGTGCCGCATGTGCACTAGAATTAGAGGAGAAAATTCAAAAGGTAGAAGGCGTAAAAAATACTAGCATTTCGTTTATGACCGAAAAATTGAAAATTGAGTTAGAGGGAGAAAACGAGGCAGAAGTAATAGAAAAAATCAGAAAAGTTATCAAAAAAGAGGAACCAGATGTGACGATAGAAAAAATTTAGGAGGCACGAAATGAAAAAACGATTGTATGGAATTATAATAGCTGGCATATTGTTTTTGATTGCCATGTTTGCAGAATTCGAAAATGTTTGGATGAACAGAGGAATTTTTATTATTAGTTATTTGTTAGTAGGTAGAAAGATTTTGAAAAAAGCTTGGCGCAATCTTTTGCGAGGGAAAGCATTGGACGAAAATTTCTTGATGGCAGTTGCAACATTGGGAGCGTTTTTGGTGGGGGAATTTCCAGAAGCAGTTGCGGTGATGTTGTTTTATCAAGTAGGCGAATTGTTTCAGGATTATGCAGTGGATAAATCGAGAAAATCCATTGCCAGTTTGATGGATATTCGTCCGGATTATGCGAATGTGAGTCGAAATGCGCACATTGAAAAAGTGGACCCAAGCGAAGTGAAAATTGGTGAGCAAATTGTTGTCAAACCAGGAGAAAAAATCCCCTTGGATGGTGTGATAAAAGAAGGAAGTTCGATGTTGGATACAGCGGCGTTGACGGGAGAATCTGTGCCAAGAAGTGTGAACGTTGGCGACGATGTATTGAGTGGTTGCATCAATCAAAATGGGTTGTTGACCATTGAAGTGACAAAAGAATTTGGCGAATCAACAGTTAGCAAAATTCTGGATTTGGTGGAAAATGCGAGTAGCAAAAAATCGAAGTCAGAGAAATTTATCACGAAATTTGCGAAATATTACACGCCAGTTGTGGTAGGAATTGCGCTTGTTTTGGCGATTCTTCCACCCTTGTTTTTGGCAGATGCGATGTTTGCTGATTGGATTTATCGCGCTTTGACGTTCCTTGTTGTGTCATGCCCTTGCGCTTTGGTGATTTCCATTCCGTTGGGATTTTTTGGAGGAATTGGTGGCGCTTCGAAAGTTGGGATTTTAATCAAAGGAAGCAATTATTTGGAGGCACTTTCCCATACGGAAATGGTGGTTTTTGACAAAACAGGGACATTGACAGAAGGCGTTTTTGAAGTGCAGGAGGTAAACTCAGCCCAAATGGCGAAAGAGGATTTACTTCGTATGGTGGCGCATGCGGAAAATTTTTCGAATCATCCAGTGGCAGTTTCGGTAAAAAAGGCGTATAGCAAAGAAATTGACGAAAATGTGATTACTAAAACAGAGGAAATCAGCGGTCATGGAATTGTGACAACTGTGGAAGGCAAAGAAATTTTGGTTGGAAATGAAAAATTGATGGTGCAAAAAAATATTGCGTTTTCAAAATGTGAAGCACTTGGAACGATTTTGTATGTGGCGATTAATCAAGTTTTTGCAGGTTCTATTGTAATTGCAGATATGATAAAACCAGACGCCCCAAAAGCGATACAAGATTTGAAAAAATTGTCCATTCGAAAAACGGTTATGTTAACTGGTGACCGCAAAGAAGTGGGCGAAAACGTAGCGAAACAGTTGCAGTTAGATGAAGTGTATACAGAATTGTTGCCAGATGGCAAAGTGCAAAAAGTGGAAGAGTTGATGAAGAAAAAATCGGAAAAAGGAAAAATTGTATTTGTTGGAGATGGCATTAACGATGCACCAGTTTTGGCGTTGTCTGATATTGGTATGGCGATGGGTGGATTGGGCTCTGATGCCGCGATTGAGGCTTCTGATATTGTCATTATGACAGATGCACCTTCGAAAATTGGTACAGCTATTCGCATTTCCAAAAAAACGATGAAAATTGTGAAGCAAAATACGATTTTTGCCATTAGCATCAAAATAGCAGTTTTGCTTTTGAGCGCAGCCGGAATGTCAACCATGTGGGAAGCGGTTTTTGCGGATGTTGGAGTGTCAGTTTTGGCGATTTTGAATTCACTTAGGATGTTGCAGGTGAAAGAATAAAAAATATTTTTGAGAATATATTGTAATTTCTGTCTTTTTGTAATATAATATTTGCGAATCATAATAAGGAGAAAAAAGATGAAAGCAATTGATATTAGAAATAAATATTTGAAATTTTTTGAGAGTCACGGTCACACCGTGATTCCATCGGCACCAGTTATTCCGGAAAATGACCCATCTGTATTGTTTACGACAGCTGGTATGCATCCGCTTGTGCCCTATCTTTTGGGCGAAAAGCATCCAGCAGGAACACGTTTGACAGATTATCAAAAATGCATTCGTACCGTCGATATCGATGAAGTTGGCGATAATCGCCATTTGACGTATTTTGAGATGTTGGGAAATTGGTCATTGGGAGACTATTTTAAAGAAGAGTCCATCGCGATGAGTTATGAATTTTTGACCAAAGAATTGGGAATTTCGGCGGATAAATTGTCGGTCACCTGTTTTGCGGGTGACGATGATGCACCACGTGACGAAGTATCTTATGAATGCTGGAAAAAAGCAGGTATTCCAGAAGAAAGAATTTATTTTTTCGGAAAAGACGATAACTGGTGGATTGCAGGCGAAGAGGGACCTTGCGGACCAGACACCGAAATGTTTTACGACACAGGCAAACCAAAATGTTCGGAAAATTGCAATCCATCTTGTGGTTGCGGAAAATATGTCGAAATTTGGAACAATGTATTTATGGAATATTGCAAAGGAAAAGATGGAAAAATCACCAAATTGCAACAGCGTAATGTCGATACTGGACTTGGTTTGGAGAGAATGGCGATGTTGCTTCAAGGAGTGGAAACACCGTTTGAAATTGAGCTTTTTGCGCCAGTGATGAAAAAGTTAGAAAGTTTACAAAAACAAGATTTTATCCAAAGTCGAAGAATTGTAGCAGAACATTTGCGCTCTAGCATGATGATGATTAACGATGGCGGTCGCCCAAGTAATGTGGACCGTGGCTACATTTTGCGTCGCTTGCTTCGTCGCATGACGCGTCATTTGAATAAATTGGAAATCGATTTGGCGAAATTGCCTGAAATTATTGATACTTCGATTGAAGCGTTGAAGGAAATGTATCCAGAATTGGAGAAAAATCGCGAAACGATAAAATCGGTCATCATTGAGGAAAAGGACAAGTTCATGAAAACCCTTGAAAAAGGCGAAAAGGAATTTGAAAAAGTAGTGACCAAATTGAAACAAGAAAATAAAATAAAATTAGAGGCTGAGACAGTTTTTAATTTGTATGAAACTTACGGCTTTCCGCCAGAAATGACCCAGGAATTGGCGCTTGAAGCGGCTATGAAAGTTGACATGGAAGGGTTTGACAAATTGTTTCAAGAGCATCAGGAAAAGTCACGTTTGGGAAGTGAGGCAAAATTCAAGGGCGGTTTGGCGTCTACTGGTGAAATGGAAGTCAAATATCATACGGCAACACATCTTTTAAATGCTGCTTTGAAAGTGATTTTGGGTGACCATGTGCATCAAAAAGGAAGTAACATAACAAGTGAGCGAATGCGTTTTGATTTTGCACATCCTGCCAAAATGACAAATGAAGAAAAACAGCAAGTAGAAGATTTGGTGAACGAATGGATTCAGGCAGGTTTAGCGGTAACAGCGCAAGAAATGCCAAAAGAAGATGCCTTGAAAACTGGGGCAGAATGCATGTTTATCGAAAAATATCCAGATGTTGTGACAGTGTATTCGATTGGAGAGGTGTCAAAAGAATTATGCGGAGGGCCACATGTGAAAAATACGAGCGAATTGGGGCATTTTAAAATCAAGAAAGAAGAGGCGTCTTCGAGCGGGGTTAGAAGAATTAAGGCAATCTTGGAAAACTAAAATGAGAAATAAAAACGTAGGGGCACATATTTCTGTGCCCTTATTTTGTAATATTATTACAAAATGGTAACAAATCTGTCAATAACTTTTGAAAATGTCCCAAAAATTACAAAATATTAACGGGAAAAA
>CANSTR010000026.1 GCA_947649935.1 uncultured Clostridia bacterium | reverse complement strand
AGAAGGCCTTATAGGCCGTTATGAAAATCCCCCAGTTATACTGGGGGATAATTATGGATTTGTCATATTTAAATTAAACTGAACATTTTTATTATAATTCTTTTTTTACATTTGTCAAGTCTTTTTTACTTCAAAATAAAATTCCACGCCATCTTTTTTATTTATTACGCCAAAATCAGTTCCATATTGATTCATAATGGCTTTGACTAACGCCAAACCAATTCCTGTTCCGCCACTATTTCGATTGCGTGACTGATCCACTTTATAAAAACGTGTCCAAATACGAGCCAAATTTTCTTCGGAAATAGGCTTTCCCGTATTAAAAACGGATACTTTTACCGTATGATTTTGCTTGACTTCCCTCATCGAAATCTCGATTCTTTTTTGCCCATTGATTTTTTGGATATTTTTAATCGCATTCGTAAAATAATTTCGAACAACTTGCTCAATATAAAAACTATCCGCAAACACAAAAACTGGCTTGTTTACTTTAAATTTGACCTTAATTTCCTGCTCCTCTAACATCACTTTTGAATTTCGAATAATTTCTTGAATCAATTCCACCAAATCAAATTCGCTATCACTAAACTCACGTTCGCCATATTCCAACTTCATCAATTCCAGCAACTTTTTAACAAGTTGGTCCATTTTATTGGCTTCATCCAAAATCACATCCGCATAAAATTTTCGACTTTCTTCGTCTGTGTTAACGTTTTCTAACAAGCCTTCTGAATAGCCTTGAATCAATGCAATCGGCGTTTTTAGTTCGTGCGACACATCCGAAATGAATTGCTTACGCATTTCATCAATTTTGGACTTTTCCTCAATATCGCGCTCCAGCTCCATATTGTAAGTTTTCAACTGCTTAATTGTATTCTCCAATTTGAGCGACAAAATGTTGATGCTTTTGCCTAAGGCATCGATTTCGTCATTGCTATCATGAATTCTATACTTTTTGGTAAAATCCAAGTTCGCCATTTTATTGGCAATGTCATTCAATTCTTCAATTGGTTTGGTGAATCTTTCGGTAATCCACGTAATCGCAATTCCACCCAACACAACTGCAATAAATGCAATCAAATACAAAAATTTATTGGAAATTTCGACGCTTTCCTTAATTAACGTAATTGGCATACGAATGTATAATGTGTCGCCATTATCGAGCGTGCCCATCAGCAAAATAAAATTCAAGCCATTTTTTTTGTCTTGTATTTTTCGAATGCTGATGTTTTGGTTGGAATACATGATGTCCTCTTGCCTAAAAACATTATAAACGACATCGTATTTTACTTCCGGAATTTCCCCAAAATCGCCTGAAAAATCTTTATTGGTGGCATACACAATTTCGTCACCCTTTTTGATGATAATATCAAAATTATTGGTCAATGACAATTTTTCCAATTCCAAAGAAAAGTCGTGAATCTCGCTATTTTCTATATTTTCGTTAATATAGGAAAACGCTTCTAACGAGGCATTTTTTTTGGAATAGTAATAAAAACTTTCCAACACAGAATTATTAATAATGACCAAAAAAGCAATAATCATAATGATGACAATGCACAAGGTTAAAAACAATTTTCCTCGAACAGATTGAAAAAATTTCCTCATATTACTTAACCTCAAATTTGTAACCGATTCCGCGAATCGTTTGAATGTATTTTCCTTTTTTGCCAAGCTTATGACGAATTTTTTTGATGTGACTATCAATCGTTCTGGAGTCGCCATAGTAGTCGTAATTCCAAACTGTGTTCAAAATTTTGTCACGAGATAACGCTATATTTTCGTTGTCTACCAAATATTTCAAAAGTTCGTATTCGCGAAAACTTAAATCCACGTTTTTTCCGTCTACCGTGACGGTTCTTGCATCATCATCAATCTTAATTCCACCGTGGTCTTTGATTTCCTTTCTCTCTGGATTAGCTCTTTTCAAAATAGCTTCCACACGAGCCACCAAGATTTTCGGACTAAATGGTTTTGTTATGTATTCATCCACGCCAAGCTCAAAACCAAACAATTCATCTTGTTCTTCTGCCCTTGCTGTGAGCATAATGACTGGAACATTTTTGTCGCTTTGGCGAATTTGTCTTAGCACAGACCAGCCGTCTAATTTAGGCATCATCACATCCAGCAAAATCACCTGGATTCGACTTTTATTTTCGTTGAACAATTTTAGTGCTTGCTCTCCATCTTCTGCCTCTAGGATGTTGAAATTTTTTTGTTTCAAAAAATCCTTAATCAATTTTCGCATCCTTTGTTCATCATCTACTACTAAAATATTGGCGTCCATTTCTTCCTCCTTACTTGACCTGGATGGCACTTTCCAATGCCAACTGGATCATGGTATTTAACGATTTTTCTCTTTCTTCTGTTGTTAACTTTTTTGCATCCGAATGATTCGTAATAAAATCGGTTACAGTTAATAAACACGCTGCTTTTTTGTGCAACATTTTCGCTGTATAAAATAAAGCAAAAGATTCCATTTCTGCACATTGAATCTCTTTCTGTTTTGGAATTTTACGTATATAATTTTCTAGATTGAAATTGTATGCATCAAAAATTTCGCCACACAAAACATTTGTTTTTCGATAAGGAATTGCTTTCTTTTTAGCTGTTTGTTCAATCGCTTGATTTGTTTCTTCTGACGCTTTTACAGTATCACATTTTTCTCCACTCATTTGCTCCGCAAAATTTCCAAAGGTAAAACTTTCGTTCACCAACACCAAATCTAGCAAATTCAAATCTGGGACATAGGAGCCACAAGAACCAATTCGAATAATGGTATCGACATCATAAAATTGATATAATTCATAACTATAAATTCCCATGCTTGGCATTCCCATTCCAGATGCCATGACAGAAATTTCCTTGCCTTGATACGTTCCTGTATACGCCAAAACATTTCTTGTCTGATTGACAAGTTTTGGGTTTTCCAAAAAATTTTCTGCAATGTATTTTGCCCTTAACGGATCCCCAGGCATCAAAACCACTTTCGCAATTTCACCTTTTTTCGCTTCATTATGTATTGACATTTTATACAATCCTTTCTTGCGCGATTAACGCGCGGGTAAATTTTAGCTTTTATTTCTAATATGGCAAAGGTTGTCCCACTGACCGAAGTACAGGGGTCAAGGGGACAGCGTCCCTTGTGGGAATTCTTAAAGGGCAAAGCCCGTTAAGACTGCGTAGCATAATCACAATATATATTGATTGGGCATTCGTCACATTTCGGCTTTCTCGCATCACACATCTTTCTTCCATGCCACACAAACAAATGGTTAACATCATAGTAATATTTTTTCGCAAAAACCTTCAGCAAATCCTGCTCAATTTTTGTTGGCTCCGTTTCTTTCGAAAAACCAACTTTGTTGGAAATTCGTTTGGCATGTGTGTCAACCGCAATTCCAACCGGATTTTGGAACGCTTCTAACATAATGACATTGGCACTTTTTCGCCCAACGCCAGGAAGCGTCTGCAATAAATCAATATCATTAGGCACAATGCCTCCGAATTCCTCCAACAATTTTTGGCTACACGCCTTGATGTTTTTTGCCTTATTTTTATAAAAGCCACATGGATGGATGATTTCTTCTAGCTCCGCTAAGTCGATTTTCGCCATAGCTTCCGGAGTCGCATACTTTTCAAACAGACTTGGCGTGGTTTTGTTGACTCTTTCATCCGTGCACTGTGCTGACAACATCACCGCAATTGTGATTTCAAACGGAGTTCTGAAATCCAGACTGCAAGTACAGTCTGGATAATAGTCTTTTAAAATTTTGATGATTTTTTCTGCTTCTTTTTTAGTTTTCATTGATTTCTTCCTTTTTCATTGGTAGCAAGATACTTGCTAAAATACCAAGTCCGATTAAACCAGCTACTATTTGTACAATCACACCTAAAACAGGCACAAATCCTAATCCCCAAATCACTAAAGAAACTAAAATGGCAATTCCAATTATTTTCGCATTTTTTTGATTTTCCATTTGCATTTTGCTAACAATGCGATTTGCGATTTCAACTGCCGTAAGCGACATGGCGATGTATAATAAAATGACATAGAAGAAAACCGTCATCACGCCTAAGCTTGATCCAATTCCTGTGATAAGTAAAATGACTGCAATAATCGGGAAAACACAAAATGCGATGATTCCTTTTCCGGCATCTTTCACGAAATCCATGGCAATATTTTCTGTTCTCTTTAAGTTACTAAATTTTGTGATGACAAATAGCAAAATTAAAGCAATGACCAATGTTTTGAAGGCTTTGGTTGCTGCTTCAAAAACATAATTTTTATGGTCTTCTTCTTTCATTTTTTCTTGATGAAATTGTACATCACCAATGTGTGCATCTTCTGAAATGACTGTTTCTTTTTCAGAAGTATATTCCAATTTTCCTTCAATCATTGTTTTATTGGCAACATTTAATTCATTTGCTCCAATGTCAACATTTCGATAAATGCTTCCATTTAGATTGACACGATTTCCAAATGCTTTAATATCTCTCCAAATATACGTTTCTTGCGCAAAATCAACTTGCTCGCCCATCGCATAGACATCATAGGCCGTACCAGAAAATTTTACGCTACTTCCCATCACATAAACAGAACCATTAATTTCAGCATTGGAAATATCAACATTTTCTCCCATGGCGAAAACGTTTCCATAGACAACGGCGTGGTCTAATTTCACGTCTTTTCCCATCGCATAAACATTTCCGTTAATCACTTCCGTGATATTGACTGTGTTTTCTGACAAATACACATCACTATCTGTCACATTAACATTTGTTTCTTCATCCGGTTGAAGCGAAATTGGCTCGATTCCATCTTCTTCTGTTTGCACAGAATCGCCTTCTAAATTTTCCAATTCTTGATTCTCCAAATCTTCTGGATAGGCTGCAAAAGCAAATGTTGCAACCATCATCATAAGTAAAAATAAAATTCCAATTCTTTTTTTCATTTTAAAATTCCCCCTTTAATTTTTTGACAGCTTCGGCAAAATTTTCCGAACCTGTAATATAACTTCCTGAAACTAAAATATCGCATCCTGCCTTTTTTACGCTTTCTGCAGTTTTGTCATTAATTCCGCCATCTGCTTCTAAATTAATCTCAAGATTGTTATCCATAAAATATTTTTTTAATGCTTTTATCTTCTCCAAGGTTTCTGGAATGAGCGCCTGTCCGCTTTTGCCCGGAACAACCGTCATGACCAACACCAAATGGAGATACGGTATAAACTCTTCAATCGCCTCTATCGGCGTTTCTGGATTAATTGCCATCCCTACTTGAATTTGATTTCTTTTGATTTCTTGAATGATTTCCATCGTTCTTTCTTTGTCCCTGATTGCTT
The DNA here is from genome assembly GCA_947649935.1 of uncultured Clostridia bacterium. GTDB lineage: Bacteria > Bacillota > Clostridia > TANB77 > CAG-508 > Scatovivens. The sequence goes on along the minus strand of CANSTR010000026.1, from coordinate 22,224 downwards.
CTTGATGAAATGTGATAATTTGAGGTTCTAAGTCAATATAATCATCCATAATTTCTTCGACGTTTTCTACCATGAGATGAACATCTAAACCAATGTTACTAATGTGTGAAATGGTTAATGCGTTTTCTTTCATCAGTTCCAAATTGTTATTTGCAACAAATTTTCCGTCCATGACATCAATGTGAAAATAATCTACTTTGGCAGTTTCCAAATTATAAAACGTGGAAACTGCATTTTCTTTTGGAATTGATAAAATTGATACTGAAATTTTTGGCATGTTTTTTTCCTCTCTTTTCTTGTACGGGTCGATGCCCACATCGACCCTGATTTATTAATTGAATTGATTTCACATTGGGCAGGGGTGGAACCCTGCCCCTACCTTATTCTACAGTTACGGTTTGGTCGCCGCCTGAAAAATCGACGGATTTGTTGTATTTGACAACATCATCTACGTATACCTTGACATCTTTTACGCCAGACGATGTGTAACTTGCTGTAATGTCTGTGGTCGTCAATTTCTTGGTTTCCGAATAAATCGTATCTTCTCCCACTTTAATCACGACTTTCGCTGATTTTACTTCTGGTTTTGTCGGTACTGTACTTGTGGTTTCATTGGTGGTATTCTCTGTAGTAACTGGCGCACTTGGAGCTTCTGGCTCCGTGTAATTCATCAATGATTTCAAGTTTACGTTGACGGTTACTTTTGATTTTTTCGGTTGTTTATTGACAACTAACGAAATCGTTGTTCCTTCTTTGACGGTCTTGTTAGCATTGATGCTTTGCGAAATGACAATTCCGTCGCTCTTATTGGCATTTTCCTCATAAGTTACGTCAACTTTTAATCCCATGCCTTCTAGTTTACTTCTAGCATCCGTTTCTGATTGATTCACAACACTTGTCACAACCACGTCTTTGAATTGACTTCCTTTGCTCACCGTTATGTTAAGCAGAGTATCCAAAGAAATTTCCTCGCCACCTTTGTGGTCCACATCAGTTACGATACCAGCTTCCACGTCCTCATTAAACTCTTCTTTGAATTCGTATTTGACTACCAAATCGTCATCTTTCAAATCTTCTGTTAAGGCTTCTAATTCTTTGATTAAATCTTCTTTCTTTTTACCAATCATTTTCTTTGGCAATTTTACTTTGGTATTTTGCAATTTTTCTGCCAACGCATCATCCAAACTTCCTTGGCTAACGGTCAACACAAATTCCTCACTACTTGTCACTTTGTAATTTTCTTGGTAAACCGGTTTTTGGCTAATGACATGGTCTTTTTCAATATCATCACTATTTTCATATTCCACGTTATAATTTGTAAAACCTAATTCTTCCAACAACGCTTTTGCTGCGTCAACTGTCATGGAATTTCCGTTTTCATCTTTAACAAGATTCGGAATTTGAATTTCTTCTGGTTTGGAGAATAACGCCAATGTTCCGAACATTGCTCCGGAAAAATAACGCAATCGCAACCAACAAAATCACCAAAACTTTTAGCATTTTATGTTTGGCAAAAAACGCACCAATTTTTCCTTTTGGCTTTTCTTCTTGATTGGTGTCTGCTTTTTTGGCTTTTCTCTCTTCCTTTTTATCAAAATCCATGTCGTAAATCGTTGGAATTTTCTGGGTTGGAGAATTTCCAGAAGATTTACGAATTTCCACAAAATCGCCATCTGGCTCTTTCAAACTTCGGCTCAAATCTTCCAACATTTCTGTTGCATTTTGGTAACGACAATTTGGGTCTTTTTGCATGGCTTTCAAAATAATACTGTTTACGCTCGTTGGGATTTGCTCATTGTATTCAATTGGTTCAACAGGCTCCTCTTGCACTTGTTTTAACGCAACTGAAACCGGCGTGTCTGCATCAAACGGAACACGAGCCGTGAGCATTTCATATAACACAATTCCTAGTGAATACAAATCTGATTTTGCATCTGTAAATCCACCTTTGGCATGCTCTGGCGAAAAATAATGCACCGAACCAATCGTTGTTCCGAAAGCAGTAATTGTCGAATTAGAAACTGCTTTAGCAATACCAAAATCCGTGACTTTGGCAATTCCATCCTCCGTAATAATAATATTATGTGGCTTGATATCTCTATGTATGATGTTATTTTTATGCGCCACTTCTAAAGCAGACGCGATTTGAATCGCAATGTTCACCGACCATTTCCAGGAAAGAATGCCATCTTCCGTAATAATTTCCTTCAACGTTTTGCCTTGGATTAATTCCATCACAATGTAATACAAATTGTCTTCGTTTCCAACATCAAAAATTGAAACAATATTCGGATGTGTCAAACTTGCTGCGGCTTGGGCTTCGGAATTAAATCTCTTGATGAAATCAGTGTCTGTGGTAAATTCATCTTTCAATATTTTAATCGCAACAAAGCGGTTTAGTACATGACATTTTGCCTTGTAAACTGTTGCCATTCCACCATTTCCAATCTTCTCCAAAATCTCATATCGATTATCTAACATTTTTCCAATCAGATTCATTTTTTTATCTCCTTTTTCTTTTTCTTCAGCTATCCAATTTGCCTTTTGTGGTATTTTCATCAATGGCATCAATAATGACGACTGTGATGTTATCTGTGCCACCTTCTCGGTTGGCGGCATTAATCAAGGCTGCTACTGGATTTTCTGGATTTTCTAATAAGATTTTATAAATTTCGTCTTCTTTGAGCATATTAGTCAAACCGTCTGAGCACATTAAAATAATATCATCTTTTAGAAAACCGCGACACATCACATCAGGTTCCACCAGCGAATTACAGCCAACTGCTTTGAGCAGCATATTTTTCTTTGGATGCGTATCTGCCTCTTCTTTCGTAATTTTTCCGTCTTTCACTAATTGTTGCACATAACTGTGGTCAGTGGTCAGTCGCCTTAAAAAATTTCTGCGAATTCGATACACGCGACTATCCCCCACATGCCCAATAAAGGCCTTATTATTATATATTAAACACACGTCCAAAGTAGTACCCATCTCTTTCAATTCTTCGGTTTCTTTGGAGCGCTCATATACCATGAGATTTGCGTATTCTATGCTATCTACAATGAGTTTCAAAATGGCTTCTTTTTCCTTCGGAACCTCTTGAAAATTATTGCAAATATAATTTTGTGCGCTGTAAACCGCAACCGAACTTGCAATTTCCCCGCCTTTGTAGCCACCCATTCCGTCTGCCAAAATGAATAGCTTGATTTCATCTGTTTCTTTTGCTGCATAAAAATTATCTTGATTCATATCACGTGATTTTCCAATGTCTGATTTTGCTAAAATCCTCAACTTTGCATCACCCCTTATCTTCCACGTTTTTCACTCAAATTTTGTCTTCTGAGTTGTCCGCATGCTGCGTTAATATCTGAGCCAAGTTCTCTTCGAATGGTTGCTACAATTCCATGCTCGTTCAAATAATCTCTAAATTTTAGGATATTTTTATTGGTACTTTTTATGTAATTTCCATCCTCAATTTGGTTAATTGGAATCAAATTCACATGTACTAACATGCCTTTCAAAAGTTTCACAAGCTCTTTTGCATCTTCTATATTATCATTATTTTCTTTCGCCAAAGCATATTCAAACGAAATTCGCTTATTCGTTTTTTCAATGTAATAGCGACAAGCATCCATCAATTCTTCGATTGGATACGTTTGATTAATCGGCATCATGGAACTTCTGGTTTCGTTATTTGCACTGTGCAACGAAATTGATAATGTGCATTGCAATTGTCTATCTACCAATTCGTAAATCTTGGGAACCAGCCCGCTTGTCGAAATTGAAATATGCCTTGCGCCAATATTCAAGCCTTTTGGATGATTCAAAATCGCAATTGCTTTCATCACATTTTCAAAATTATCCAACGGCTCGCCAATTCCCATGAACACAATATTGGAAATTCTAATGTTCTCATCTTTCTCAATTTCCATGATTTGTTGTACAATTTCGCCTACTTCCAAATTTCGCATAAACGGAATTCCTGTTGAGGCGCAAAATTTGCATCCCATTTTGCAACCAATTTGAGAAGACACGCACACCGTAAATCCATGATGATACTGCATTAAAACCGTTTCGATCAAATTGTTTTGGTCATCGCATACATTGAACAAATATTTTTTCGTACCATCTTTTGACACCAATTTATGCTCTATCTGAAAAGAACCGACGAAGTAATCTTCTTGCAATTTTTTTCTCAAATCCAACGACAAATTCGTCATCTCATCAAATGTCGAAACTTTTTCGCGATACAACCACGAAAAAATTTGCTCTGCACGAAATGGTTTCTCACTTAAATTTTTGAGTTCTTCTTTTAAATCGTCTAAATCATAATTTCGTATATTTTTTTTCAAAAATTCCTCTCCTTTTTTATATCATAAACTTGTTTTTCATTCAATAGTTATTTTAATTTTTCTTCACAATATAACATCTTTTTGATTGATGCAAAACTTCAATTTCATTTTGGTCGTGGTTTTGTGCTAAATATTCATCCAAATCTGCCGTTTCATCTGTCATTCCTATTTTCACAATATATTTCACATTTTCCTTGGCCAAACCATCTTTCAATTCATAGCGTGTGCCATCCTCAAGAATTTCATGATATTTGATTCCTTCTGACTGCAAATCACTAATCGCCAAAGTCCAAGCTCTTTCATAATTACTTCCTGTTATCAACAACATATTTTCTGCTTTCACATCTTCCATTGTTTTCAAAATTTCTGCCGTTTCGATTTGGTCTTTGGCAAAATTATCAAACGCAAATATGGCGCCTTTATAATCATAATTTTGCTCAAAATAAATTCCAACATAGTTGTGCAATTTTTCCTTTTTTTCTTGTGGCAAAATGGTTCCTGCCTTAAAAATAATGGTTAAGATAATCAGCAAAACCCATGCGCCTTCATAAATCGGAAGCGCAATATTCCATATTTTTTTCTGAACATACTCGTTCACCAATCGAATCGTAATCGCTAAAATGCAAACCCAAAGCACATAGTAAAGCTTGAAGAAATAATAATCTGAAACAAAACCTAGTACCATTCCCAACCAAACTACTACAAAATACGCCCCAAAAATCCACGAAAAAATATCTAAAAATTCTGGTTTAAATTCTTTTTTGCGAATTTTCAAAACGATATCAATCATATACAAAATTCCAAATAAAGCATAAAATTCAAAATTGACAAACAATTCTGTATACATGCCACCTGGATTCTTCAAAGCATCAACTAAATTGCTTTGGTCGGCAATAAAAAATGTTGGCACAAACAAATACCCAATTCCTAATGCAGTAATCACAAGCAAAATTCCTGTTATAATTAATGTTTTTTTCTTGAAAAATTTCAAATATGTTTTGCCATCTTCTCCAAAATCTTTGATGAACAAATAAATGCAACTTGCTGCAAAAACGCCTGGCACAAATAAGCAGTACGAAAAAATGACACCCATTGCAATCAATGAAATCAGTGTAATTGCCAATGGTAACTTTTCTTTGAGTTCGCCATACAAAGTTGGCACCACCAAAAGCAAACCTGTCACAAACATCACGCCAAGCGACAAGTATGAAAATCCGTACATATACGAATTATACGGATACGCGAACATAAATAGCCATAGCAAAAACATGGTCATCACAAAACCAAGTTTGCCCTTAACTTTGTCCATAATCAACACATAAAAAACAAGACTACTCAAAAATAGTATACCAATGTCAAACATTTCATATACATAATATTCTGGCATGCCAAACAAACCATGCATTACATTCATCAAAAGCCCATCATTGATGTACGCTCCTGTTTGCATGACATTGAAGTTATAAATGGTTTTGTCTTCGCAATTCACAAATAGCATCAAATTGTCTGAGAAATGTTTAGCAGCTCGATAATGAATGGCTGAGTCTAACGCTGCATATTTTAAGCCACCATCTTGTGGACGAATTTCTTTTACCACAATCACAGCAAAAATCGCGCACAAAATCACAAGCCCAGCAATGTCCTGCTTGCAAACAGTGTACTTTTGAAAATCCTTATTTTTGACAGCTTTGTATCCTAAAACCACGGCAAAAATAACATTAATAATAGACAACAACCACAAATGGCACGTAATTTTCAGCAATCCCAAAATCATACAAACTGTGATGTTGTAGCCCATAAAACTCACAGCAAATATTGTCAGCCACCTGACAATATTTAATTTTTCATCCGATTTCTTAAATGCCAAAAATCCAATTACTAATAAAATAATTGAAAATAAATAAATAATTTGCATATTTCTTTCCCCTTTTTTAATTATGCTACTTCCTCTGTATAATTTACAATACTAACTTCCATTGGTAAACGTTTTAATTGATTAACAATCGCTTCAATATTTTCCGAAGTTTTATCATCAAAGTATTGTTCCCCACATTGCTCACAAACCTTGGCAGGAACTCCTTTAATGATAATGATTGTTTCTCCTAAATCAACAATATAATTCACTTTCTTTTTTTCTAAAGTTCCCTTACACATAAAACAGTTCATTACTTTTTCCTCCTTTTTTTCATATCATCCTCCCATTAATCACTGGTTGGATAATATGCAGTAATCAAATGGATACAATTATGACTTAATCCACACACAATATGTAAAATATCACTATTTTGACTATACCCTAAAACTAAGCAACTTGGATATGGATAATCTTCATCATACCATTCTATGATTAATCCTATATAAATTGCATTTTTGACATCTGCAATTGAAATGTTTCTTTGTTGTAATCGATTTAAACAATGATTTGTCCAATCTATTTTTCCTTTATTAAGTAATTCCCTTATGATTTCTATTTTTAATAACTTATACTGCAAATAATTCCCTCTTTCTTTTTAGTTTTTCTTTCTCCTCAAAATCCAGCCCTCTGCTACTTCATTTGGAATTCGCAAAATCACTTTTTGCTCTGCTTTTCCTGGATTAACGGTATCGATTTTCTCTCCTGTTTCATCATTCCATAATGCATCTATCGTGAACTGTGCTGGCTGAATTTGTCCTGGAACAAGCAATTCCAAGTTGTCCCCAACCGATAACTTATTGCGAATTTCAATCAAAACCTTTTCGTCTTCCAATTGCTCAATTACTTTTCCGCCAAATTCATATTCTGCGTTGTATTGGCGTCCTGAATAATCTTGAAAATCCGTGTTGTTTCTATCGTTAAAATAAAACGTTGTCAACCCGCGCGTTTTCGTTTTTTCCAATTCTTTTAAATAAATCTCGTAATCGTAATTTTCCGGATTTTGTTCTATATTGTCAATGGCCTGACGATAGGTATTCACCACACTCGCCACATAATATTCAGTTTTCAATCTTCCTTCGATTTTCAAACTGTCCACTCCCATTGCCATGATTTCCGGCAATTCTCGAATTAAACACAAATCCTTGGAAGAAAAAATATACGTTCCATTTTCGTCATCTTCTATCGGCAACAATTCTCCGGGACGATTTCGGTCTTCTGCATACAAATTAAACGCCCAACGGCATGTTTGCGCGCAGTCGCCAAGGTTGCCGGAACGCCCTGCCAAAAATTCGCTCAAAAAACAACGTCCGGAATAACCAAAACATAGCGCTCCATGCACAAACATTTCGATGCTCAAATCCGCTGGTTTATGTTCCATAATTTCCTTGATTTGTGCTTTATTTAATTCGCGCCCCAAAATCACTCGTTTCGCCCCATTTTTGTGCCAAAAATGACACGTATGATAGCTAACTGTGTTGGCTTGCGTGCTAATGTGAATTTCGCAATCTGACGCATATTGCTTCACCAAATCAACAACGCCACCGTCTGACACAATGATTCCGTCCACTTTTATCTCATTCAACATTTGAGCTTGTACTTTGATTTCCTCATACGTCTCATCCCAAGCGAAAATATTAACTGCTACATACACTTTTTTGCCAATCGAATGCGCATATTGGACCGTTTTTACCAAATCCTCCTCCGTCACGCTTGAGCGCGAACGAAGCGACAATTTCGGCGTGCCACAATATACGGCATCTGCGCCATATAAAAACGCTACTTTTGCTTTTTCAAAAGAACCTGCAGGCGCTAATAATTCTATTTTTTTACCCATTTTAATTTCCTTTATATCATTTTATATTTGCCATTATAACACGAACAAAAAAATTTTTCAACATTTTTTATTTTTTTACACCAAAAAAGTAAAAAATTGCAAAGTAGGGCTCAGTCAAGACTGCCCCCTACAATCAAAATATTATTTTGAAGTAAATTCATATTCCCCGTTCTCTATATAAAAATAAAGATACTTCTCATCTTCTGAATCATACTCGATTCCTTTTTGTTTTTTGTTTTCGCCATCTTCGTAAATCACGTTTTCATCAACTGAAATCTGAGGATTGTTTGACATTTTTTCAATCGCAATTTTCGCTTTTGCAGGCACGTTTACTTTTAATTTCAACGCATTTTCTGATTTCTCAGCCTCAAAATGAACATCACCTTTTATGGTTGTAACATCACTTGATATATTTGTCAATTTGCCAAATCGTGGTTTAATCGAAATGACCTCATATCCTTTTTCCAAAGGCTCAATTCCCGCAAAATATTTTGACATAATAATCAATGGTCCGCCAGCCCAAGCGTGATTTTTCGTGCCAGTTTCGGCATCCCAATTTTCCCATAATGTTGAACAACTTTGCTTTCCATCAACCATTTCCTCATAACGATTTTTGATGCGCTCTTGCGCCTCCTCAATTTTCCCCATTTGGCACAAAGCCTCTAGCACATATTTTTCCATAAAAGTCGTGGCATGAAAAGAATTCGTCAAAACTTGTGTAATGGTTTCGTATTTTTCGCTATCCGCCAAACCTGCAATCACAGCAACTGCATTGGCTCTTTCATCAACGCAATCAGACTTTGCTGTTCGATAACCATTCGCCGTCCATAACTCATTAAAATGATTTTTCAAATTTTCCAAACGAAATTGAAAATCTGCTACATCTGCCGCATAGCCCAAAACTTGCGCCATTTGGCTTGCTCGGCTCATCGCCAAATAATACCAAGCATTTTCTGTCGCCTCGTAATCCACATTTCCGCTCGAATCAGCCCATTCCCAAATGGGATATGTAACCGACGAATGCACCAAGCCATCCTCTTGCACATACCACAAATTCAAATAATTTTTAATTGGTTCATAACTCATTTCCAAAATTTCGGTTTTTCCCGTGTATTCATAATACTCGTAAATCGAATTAATCCCAAGCAACATCTGCACTGGCAAATGGAACAAATCCGCACGATTTGGCACAACCGTCAGCAAAATATGGTCATCTTGCTTCCAACCAATGGTTGTTTTCACCGCTTTTTCAAACAAGTCATATGCGTTGGTATCCAAGGCATACATCGCTTCCAACATTTCAATGCTAGCATCTCCAAACCACGCTGCACGCTCACGATTCGGGCAATCCATGTAACTATCGCGCATGTTCACATATAACGTTCTATCAGCCATTTGCCATAATTTGTTGAAAAATTCATCGTTACATTCAAATTTTCCCGTCATTTCCGTGTCATAACCAGTTTCGCGGTAACCCAAAGAAATGATTTTGACACCAGCTGGAATTTCATAATACACCGTTTCGCCATTCATCCAAGCTGGCGACTCAAACTCTTGCTCACCCGCTTTTGTCAAATACGTGCAACGCACCGAATCACCATTCAAATCCTCATAAAAATCAGTTGTAATGGTTATTTTTATGCCTGCTTTCGCCTCGACTTTCAAATACGGCGTAAATTGCGCATTATACGGAATTTTCATCCCTAAAATTCTGGTTTGTGTGGTCGTGTCATTGGCATAATCCGCCATATTTTCATATTCTTTTAACCCAAAATCCTTAAACTGCGGAATATTTCTTTCGATTAATTCGCCCCAAGGTTCGCTTCCTGCTGAATTTAAAATAGTAGCATTTGCCCAACTAACATCATCAAAATCTGGCTGGTACCAATTTTCATTTGCTAAACTTGCATCATAATAAACATTTGTTTCATTTAATCTTCGATTTGGTCTTACTGTATCATGCAAATACGCTGGATTTGGTGAAACTTTCCAAGTTTCGTCACTGATTAAAACCGTATCTCCCATTTTCGCTTGAAAAAGCAAGGCGCCTTGCCCGCTTGTATTGTGCGAATAGCCTTCATTTCCCCAATACCAAACAAGAATAGCAATCGTATTTTTTCCTTCTTGCAAATCGTTTGTTAAGTCAATGTCATCATAATACGTAGAATGCATGGTTTCTCCGCGTTTCAAGCCACCTTCGCGAATCACCATTTTTCCGTTGATATACAACCAATATTTCGAATCCACCGCAATTTGCGCTCTCGCGTTTTTGATTTCTTCCTTTGTTAAATCAACCGTTTTTCGAAAACACATCCATTGGTCTTTTTCTGTTGTTCCATTCCAAATATAATTTGCTTGCCATACAACAGGCTCTTTTTCTACAACTTCCTCTGCAGAAACCTCCACAATTTCCTCTGCCTGCTGTTCTTCTGTTACATGAATCAGTGTCACAACAAACACAATTCCAATCACAATCAGCAAGCTTACTATCATTTTGTGCTTCATTTTTGATTCCCCTTTATTGTTTCAATTTTTCGTAAATTCGTTCTGCAATCATTTCCATTCCTTTGTTATTCGGATGAAACGCTTCTTCTCTTGTTGAACTCGTCACATCTTCGCCATTTACGCCAGTTCTTTTTTCGCCGATATACGACTGATATTCCTCTGTCACCAAATCCGTGATGTTCACAAAATCAATGCCATATTTTTCGCAAATTCCTGGTAGCATTGCCAAACGTTCTTCATTAATAAACCACATGGCAACCCAAATCATTTTAGCATTTGGCGAATATTGTTTCACATGCTCAATCATTTCAATTGCGCTTTGTTCAAAACTTTCTGTTGGCACGCAATTGTCACCCAGTTGGAAAATGACCAAATCTTGATTAGAAATCACTTCCTCCGTTAAATTTTCCTTTAGCCAATCGGTTCGACTGGTAATGATGCGATTTTCTTCCCAATGAATGGCACTCACACGATTCATATTGACTTTTTCGTGCTTTTGCTTTAATTTTTGTTCCAATAAATAATAATAATCATGTTCTTTATCCGTTGCTGCCATACCAATTCCACCCTTTTCAAGGGTAATGCTATTACCAATTACCAAACAATCATAGCTATTTTCTTCTTTTTGATATGGCATCATGTCTTTTAATTTTTGCACCAAAATCGGCATCATCAATGAATAACCGGCATCATTGATATGAATCCAATCTTCTTGTTTATACAAGCTTGCTTTTCCCGCAAAATTTTGTGCTAAATCCAAATACTCTACATCCCACTTCTGGCAAGCGTTTTGAACTTGTGCAAAAAATGCACTAGTTCGATTTAAGATTTCTTTTTTTGCATTTTCGTCTTGGGTTAAATGTGAAATCGTTTCATCGTCTAACAAAAATGGTTGCACATAGCAAAGTTTGGTTTCTGGAAGCGCACTTCTTAATTGCTGAACAACTGCCTCAAAATCTGCTATCACACTTTCGCCTTGTGTCGCACCCGTTTGGTTTAGGTCGACTGTACCAATTTCTTTTTGCAAATCACGATTTAAAAATCCCAAACCGTATCCCATAATGTCATTGGCACCACCGTCAAATACAATGATTTCTGGTTTTGCACTCGAAATTAAATTTTGCATTTGATTCATCATAATAATATCATCGGTTCCTGTGTTGTTTGAAATCGTGCTACCACTTTTGGAACAGTCGACAAAATTTGTATTTGGCAATTCTTGTTTCAAATAATTCGCAAAACCACCTTTTTCGTTGCCATAGCCTTTGATTAAAGAATCGCCAAAAAGTCCAATCGTCTTGCCTTCCAAAGAAACTTTTTCACGTGGCTTCGTTTCTTGCACTTCTTGCGTTTTTTGTGCATTTGTTTGCGTACCAACCATTTCTGTATTTTTGATTTCAGCTGGTTCTTGCCCAATTTCAATATGTAAGGCAAACCAAACCACGAAAATGATTACCAAAATTCCAATAATTTTTTTCATAAAAACTCCTCGCCTTAAAAATAAAGTAGTTATCCGTAATGCTCGTATCTCGCTAACGGCTAACTTAAAATTGAAAGTACAAAAATTCTTGCGCCTTCCCACCAGCAAACATAATGATTGCAAACATGGCAGAGCCGTAAATAACCCAACGCAAAACAAATGGCACTTTTCTAAACTTCTCATAAAGATTAATTTTGCAAATTGTCAAAATGTCAAGAATAATTAAAAGAATGGTTCCAACAGAAACACAAATGATGCTTTCTTGACTTATTTTTTCGATGATTTTAAAACCATCTAAATTTTGTTTGAACATATTCGTAAACATTTGAATCGCTGGCTGTAAGTCACCAATACAAAATAGAAAATAGCCAACTAAAACAAGGCAAAAAGTACGCAAAATTTGGAAAGCACCATACAATTTCGTTTTAACAAACCACGCAAATTTTTCATGAAATTTATCGTAAACGGGACTTAGCAAAGTCGACAAAATGATAATGGAGCCATGATACATGCCATACAAAATAAACGCCCAAGTAGAGCCATGCCAAAATCCAATCAAAATCCACAAAATTGCTAACGCAAATACGGTTGGCAAATGGTTCGCCAGATATTTATTTTTGTCTTTGAAATGTTTCCTGATTTTCTGGGCAGAATTGCCACGTAAAATCGGATAATACACATAATCTCGAAACCACGCGCCTAACGAAATATGCCATCTTCGCCAATATTCGGCAATGGATTTTGAAAAATAGGGCGCGTCAAAATTCTCGGCAATTCGAATGCCTAACATTTTCGAGCAACCAATCGCGATGTCCATATAGCCTGAAAAATCGGCGTATAGCTGAATCGCATAAAACACAATCGCAATCGCAATGTTCACGCCATAATATTGGTCCAAATTGGTGATAACAATGCCAACAATTTCAGCCAATTTATCGGCAATCAACATTTTTTTGATGACACCAATCACAATCAAGTAGACACCTTGCACAGCATTCTCATAATCAAATTTTTTGCCTTCGAATAAATCTTTGGATAAATCATTGTATTTATCCATTGGTCCTTGCAAAATATGCGGAAAATACGAAACAAACAAGAAATATTTCAAAAAATTTTTTTCCGCTGGATACTCGCCTCGATAAACATCGATGGCATAACCAATGCTCATAAACGTATAAAAAGAAATACCAAGTGGCAAAATAAATTGCCATGTAGAACTTTCAAAATTCAAATGAAATACGTTTGCAAGCGCGGAAATATTTTCCAGCACAAATCCTGTATATTTCATCACAAGGAGCATCGAAAGCGTGCCCAAAATGGTAATCGCAATCACCATTTTTTTGCGCTTTTCTATTTTCGTTTTATATGCCTTTTTTTGCTCTTTTGACAAATCATTTTGTTCCAAATATGTAGCTTGTTTGCTACTTATTTTGTCGATGATGCGCGCGCCAAGATAGGTAATGAAACTTGCGATAATCACAAAAATCGCATACTTCACGGACGCGCACAAATAAAAGTAAATACTGGCAACTAGCAAAACAAGCCATTGTACTTTTTTCGGTACAATATAATAAATTCCAAAAGTAATGGCAAAAAATAGCAAAAATTTAAAGGTTGTAAAAATCATTATTTATCCTCCATTATAATATCAACCATTTCGCCAACGTTTTTCATACCGATGACATCTTTCATGGAAAATTTGATGTCGAATTCTTCTTCTACGCTAGATACTAATGTAATATGTGTAAGCGAATCCCAATCCTCAATATCAGCTGCGCTCGTTGTATCTGTAACACTAATTTCGTCATCCTCAAAAACCTCTCTAAAAATTTCGTTCAATTTTTCAAAAATTTCCTCTCTTTTCATTTTTTATTCCTCCTTTTTTTATTTTTGCCTAACCTTTTATTGTACCATATTTTTCCATGTTTGTAAATTTGACAAATCTTGTAAAATGTGATATAATGAAAGGTTAGGTTGTTTTTTTATGGTGCGGGCGATTGGTAATCGCCCCTACGGTTTGCAATTTTCTGGGTCGATGTAGGCATCGACCCCTACGTGGTTTCAATGTTGGTTTTGTTGAAAACAAAATTGTTTATGTCTGCCTCAAATTTTCCATTGCCTAAATCCTGAAAACCTAATTTGGCATACATTTTCTCGACCATGGCGTTTTTTGGTGTTGGCAAATATTCGCCAATGACTTTTGAAAAGCCGTTTTCCTTGGCTGTTTCTATCACATGATTGATAATAAATTCCTCCATACCTCGTTTCAACACACGGCAACTCATCAGCCAATTTGTGATAAACAGCGTGTTTTCGTCTTGCTTTTCCATAATGACATTGCTAATCAAGCCATAATCGCCGAATTTGTCTTTTAGTGAGAAACTTAGTGTCAAATAGTTTTTGTCGTTTGCAATTTGCTGAATTTCTGCTTCTGTGTAACGCACGGTGCGCAAATTGAATTGGTTCGAACGTTGCGATAATTGCGCAATTCTCGGAAATTCAAATTCTTCAAAAGGATGAACCGTCGCCACCATTTCCAAACTTTTTAGGTAATCGTCAAAATTCTCGAAATTGCTTTGCAAGGTGGTTCTGCCGACTTCTGCTTGATATTGCTTGGTTCGGTCTTTGTCATTTTCGGAATACGAAGCAGTTTCAAACAAATTCAAAGACTTCAGAAAACTTAAATAAAGTGCTGGGTCTTCTGGCAATTCTGGAACTGTGATTTCTGGAATCATGGCTTTGACCGAATTTCGCTCAAATGGATTATCGTCAATAAAAACGATGCTATCCATGCCAATATTGAGCGTTTTTTGAATGTTTAAAATATTTGATGCTTTGTTTTCCCAGTTTGCTACAAACATCGAAATATCTTCTAAATGCAAGACCATTTCGGGATGTTTTTCGAATGGCTCTTTGGCGGTATCTTCGTTATTTTTGCTACAAACAGCCAAAATAATGCCTCGATTTTTCAATTCTTTGAGCCACATTTGAAATTCGGAGAAGCTATGACCCAAGCCTAATTCGCCGATTTGAATGTTGTTCAAACCATCGTCCCCAATGACACCACCCCAAAGCGTGTTGTCCAAATCTAGGATAGCACATTTTTTGAATTTGCCGCTCAGCGACTTGATGACATCTAAAATTTGTTTGGCGACTTCTGGCAAAATGGCTGTGGAAAGTGGCATTTTGGCAATGTAATACAATTTGTCATCATGACAAAATTCACGTCCATAGCAATTTTGAATCGTAGACAAATCAATTAAAAACGCATTTTTGGTTTGACTCGCTAATTCCATCAACCCAACATTTAATTTGCGCAATTGATACAAAAACGAACTTGGCGTTTTGTTTGCATAATTTCCGAAAATGCGGTCATCGTTTTCGACAAAATTAAATTGTAAAATGTTGGTCTTGGTTTTGCTATTTAAAATCGACCAATTTTGGGTAATTTTTTGAATGGTTAAATCGGCAAAACTAGCACGATTTTCCAATGGCGTTTCGCAGAATTTTTCGTATAGTTTTTCAGTAGACATAAAAATCAAGACAGCGTCTGGGGTATGGGCATACAACTCGGATTGGTCGTCCATGATTTGACTTTCGATTTGATTGTAGTCGCTGTCAAAAACGTTTAAGTTGTAGCCTTCTTGGTAGCCGTAACCTTTCAAAGCCGTTGCCAAATGCTGTGTCGAGCAATCCCCCACAATCGCGATTTTGTACTCTTTCAAATGCGTCATATCCTGTTTTGCGTTTTTCTTTAATGTAATAAAACTTGTACTTTCCATAAAATCTCCTTTCTATTTTTAGAAGTTAGACAAAAGAAATATAGACACTTTCCAATCGTTTTAATTGCGATGATGTGATGAATGATGTCTATTTCTATAATGATTCATCTCTTGATTATGGTCTGTATCATCATATCTTTTGTGTTCATGATATTCCTGAATGTTACAATTAGGCTTATTACAATCATAATAAGCTCCGCATTCCTGATTTCTAGGGCAATCTACGACCGTACAATTAGAATTACCACAATTATTATATTGACTTTGATTAACTGGGCAAGAACTCTGACATCCCCTTACATAACCATATACTTTAGGCGATATAAAAATCAATGCGATTATCCCTACTATAAATAAACTCTTTTTCATTTACTTTCCCTCCTTGTAATTTCTCTAAATATTAAACTAATTCTCCCTTCAAGTTTTTATGCATAAGTTCAGGGAAATCTTCATACTTACAACCTTTCTCAAATAAATATGCCATTTTACACCACATAATTGGTAAACTCATTCTGTATGCTGGTATTACTCCATGTTGTCTGGCTAATATTCCTGGTTCATTAACATCCATAGAGGCTGAACCAGTTTTTATTTGCGTCGTCATAACAATTGGTATTTTTCGTTCTTTAAGAATATCAAAGATTTCTAAATATTCTTCATTAGGATCACCAACTCCATAGGAACGCCAAATTACACCTTTTACTCCGTACATCTATCACTGCTTTTAAATATTCTTTATTCAATCCTGGACTTTCTGTAACGCAAAATATTCTATCCACTGGAAGGTTTGTAATACTTGATGGCTTTTCTCCAGAAAAAAGTTCATTGTTCATTTGTATTAGTTTCTCATCTAAAATAATGCTTACCCCTATACTTCCTATCGGTTTTGTTCTAGAGCCAAATCCACTAAAAGATTCTTCACTAATTTTGAATAAATTTGCTCCACTAATAATTTGCGAATTAAATACTGCGAAAATACCTTTTATATATTTGTACTTATTATTAAGTAAACGAATTGAATTTGCTAAATTTGTTTGTGCATCACTCCCGTAACACTGCAAGTGGCAACTGCGCTCCAGTTAACACAACTGGTTTATTAAATTTTTCTAACATAAATGTTAATGCGGCACATGTATAATCTAGTGTATTTGTTCCATGTGTTATAATAAATCCATCATAGTTATCATGATTTTGCATTAAGCAATTAACAATTTTTGACCAATGACTTGGTGTTACATTTGAAGAATCACAATTGTATATATTTTCAAAAGAGAATTCTACATCTTTTGGAATTAACTCGCTCTCAAAAAAGTCCATTGAATGATCTCTATCTGTACTTATTGATACATGGTTTTCGTCCTTTTCCTGTCCTATTGTTCCACCTGTCGTTATAATTAAAATTTTCATAATTTTTCTTACCCCCTTAAATTTTTACTTTTAGAATAATTATCTTTAATTTATATGATAACACAAACTCTACTCCAAATACTCCGCATATTTTTTCTTCAATTGAGTGGTAAACTTCGTAGCCCCATTTTGGTTTAAGTGTGAGAAATCCCCCAGCCAATTATCATCACAAATATTGTATTCTGTATTGACAATAATATCCGGGTATTTCTCAGCCAAATTTTTCATGTAGTCCATATATTCTTGCTTATACTCATGGCTCATATTGGCATATGTTGAAGCATTGATTGGGTGTTGCTCAATGATGACTTTTATTCCGTTTGTCACGCATTGCTCAATAGCTTTTTGCATATATAAATCAATGATGTCAAGTAGCTGGAAGTGTTTTTTACCAGTAATAGTTACGTTATCTGGTGCAAATTCTGCCTCTGTTCCAAAATAGTGTTGTCCTTTGCTTTTTTGTGCAATCTCATATTCTTGTCTGTTTACCTCATAGCGATTTTCAAACATCGCATTTTTGATTGCTGCGTAATATTTCGTCGGGCTACACAATTTATATTGCCAAAAATTGAAGCTAGCTCCTCGTTTTTCATTTTCTGCAAATGCCCCATTTTGCGCGATTTCCTGAAATTGTTTTGTCGTTAAACAATTAAAATACAAGGTTCGATTCCAGAAAAAATCCTCAATCGAATCATGCGCGCCGATGAAATACATCATAATCAGCGTTTTCGGTGGCTCGTGATGGGCCAAATAATTTTCCAACATATAATATTGCTCAATTGTTGTGGCGCCTGCCATGGAAATGTTGTACGTATCTTCTGAAATCAACTCTGGAATAACAGCAGCTTTGGCAACTGAATCACCAAAAATTAACGTATGATTATATTCTGTCGATTCATTTATGTAATCCAACGTTTGCTGATAAGAGGCATATTCTTCATCAAAAATTGCCATGCCAAAATTTCGCACAATCACTGCAAAAATGCCCCATAAAATCAGAACCAATAAAATTAATTTTAAAATAAATTGAAAAAATTGTTTGTTCATAAATTTCCTTTCTATTAAATATTTTTCAATTCTCCCATTGTAGGGTCGACCATTGGTCGTCCGTGATATTATCCATAAAATAATATCCAAGAATAAAATCTGTCATATGGCGGGCGATTGATAATCGCCCCTACAGGATATCCCCGCCGGTTAATGGTAGATTCAATCCGTTTACATACGCCGCCTCGTCTGACATCAAATATTGGATGGCGCCGACGACTTCTTCAATTTTTACGTTACGTTTTAGGCTGGAATTTTGGCTTGTCATTTCGACAATTCGTTCATCAATATTGCTCAAAAAATTCGTTTCTACCATCGTTGGCGACACGCAATTGATGTTGATTTCTTTTTCTTTATATTCCGAAACCAAACTATTGACCAAGCCCATTAACGCATATTTGGTAAGCGTGTAACCAGCCAAATATTTCGGTGGAACACCTTTTGTAACACTACTTAACATCACCACGATTTTGCCATATTTTCGTTTTGCCATGGTTGGCAAAAAAGCACGCATGAATTCTGCGAAACTGTGCACTTGGATTTCCAAATCGATGCCAATATTTTCCCAATCGAATTTTGTAAATTTCACATACTCAAATTTTCTGGCAGCCAAATGCAAAACATGCGTTGGCGCCTCATATTTTTCTTTGATGTAACCAATTGCCTTTTGCACATCTTCTGGTTTTGACAAATCACATGCAACATAATCCATTGTGATATTTTCTAGCGAGCTTGCTAGATTTTCTAGCTTTTCTTTGTTGCCTGTGTAAATGGCAATGACTGTGATTTTTTCGTTTTGTTGATTCAATTGATTCAAATACGCCATTCCAATATCGGAGGTCGCGCCAATAATCATATATATTTTATTCATATTTTTCTCCTTTTTTTATGTATAATTTCCTGTAGGGGCGACTAGCAGTCGCCCGCTGTAAAACATAAAAAATAAAATTACGTCAAACCAATAAATGATATTGCGGGCAATTGATAATCGCCCCTACGGTTTTTCATTTGTTTTTTTATTTTGGGCACGGTGCTTACGTAGCCCCTACGGTTATTTTGTTACGCCGGCAATTAATTTGGCGGAACATATTTTTTTGTTTTCTTTGTTGCGAATGATTGCTTTGACTGTGATGCGTTTAAATCTTTCGTCAATTTCTGTTACTTCGCCTTTGATTGTCAGTTCGTCTCCGACAAACACAGGTGCGTGAAATCGAATGTTTTGGCATTCTTGAAATAAGCAATTTTTTCCTGGCAAATACACGCCAACTAGTGTCGAGAAAAACGATGCTGTCAGCATTCCAAAAACAAGTTTATCGGGAAATCCTTTCTCAAGCGCGAACTCTTTGCTCTCATGCATCGGATTCACATCTCCTGTGATTTCGCGAAAATGATTTTGCATTTTTTCTGTTATGGTTACGCCAAACTCAGCTGTCATGCCGAGTTGTATATCTTTTAATTCATATTCCTTCATAGCATACTCCTATCCTATCATGATTCGTTTTTTTTTGCAACCTAAAAATCAAATTTTAAGAATTCGATGATTCGATTGGAAATGATTTGCATGGCTTCATTGTTTGGATAATAAATGGCTTGGTCTTCGCTTTCGAAAAAGGATGTCGTGGCAAGAGATTTATGCTCATTTTCGTATAGGTCGGCAATGTTGATGAATTCGATTTTTTGTCTTTCACAAATGGCAATCATTTTGTCCAAAATTGCAGCGTCCATGTTCCAACCACTCATCCAAATGATTTCGCAATTCGGCGAATATTGTTGAATATAAGAAATCAGTCCTAACATTTTGGCTTCCACGTCTGCTGTGGTAGCGAAGTTTTCGCCTAGTTGAATCATGGCTAAATCCAAATTTTTGACAGCATCTGTTTTGATGATTTTCTTGTCAATGGCAGTTTCCAAACTTTTTTCCCACTCGACCAAATTGATACGATTCATAT
Source organism: uncultured Clostridia bacterium (assembly GCA_947649935.1). Classification (GTDB taxonomy): domain Bacteria; phylum Bacillota; class Clostridia; order TANB77; family CAG-508; genus Scatovivens. The sequence goes on along the minus strand of CANSTR010000026.1, from coordinate 1,955 downwards.
TGACTTTTTCGAAATGTTTTTCCAATCTTGTTTTGGTTAATTGATAATAATCATGTTCCAAATCGGTGGCATCCAAGCCTTGTGCATTGTTGTTTGTCGTGATTTCATTGCCAATGGCAAAGCAGTGATATTCCTTTGCTTTTTCCAATTGGTACGTAAATGGCAAACTATAATCACTTTGTGTCAAAAACATTTCGCCTTGTTTTCGATTGCTTTCGTGTTGTACCAAGGCATGCGTTGGATTTCCTTCCTCCGTATATAAAGTATCTTGTCCCTGGATGTCCATTAATACATATTCACCTTTTTTGATAAAATGCCTATCTTTTGTTAAGTCGAAACGATTTTGCCCTTGCTTGCAATCTAGCTCAAACGACGTTCTTTCTTCCACCAAAAAATCGTCATCGATAGCGCCAATCACGAATTTCACAGACCCCTCCGTTGTCGCTTCTACTTCGATTATTTTGATAAAACTATCAGTATTCGAACTTTGGTCATACGTCACCAAATGATAACCACTCACTTTTTCGGCTTGCTTTCCGACCAAAGTATCGCGATTGGTTTCTTCGATGACTTCAAAATTGTCATCTTCTTGCTTTGCCTTAATCGCCCTGTTCATCATAATTTTCACCAATCCTAGAACGACAAGAATCACTAAAATAATAACAATATATTTCTTCTTCTCTCCCATATTCCCTCCTTTGTACAAATTAATTTACGAGCAATACGTGCACAAAACGCTCCTTAGCGCGACATCTATGTCTACCAAACCATTTTTGGATTTGTCGTCAATTTCCACAAATTCTCGCAAAATTTTTCGCAAAATTGGCAACGAAAAATAGGAAACTTGCTTTTTATATTTGCTGACTAAAAAAGTTTGGTTTGGTTTCAAATTTAGGGCAGTTACAATATCGTGATTTGAATTTTGCGCAATCCCGCACAAATACAGCTTTTTAAAATGGTTATAAAGCGTCACTAAAATTTTTTGAAGTGGCTCTTTTTGATAAATTAGTTGGTCCAGAACGTCAAGTGCCTGACAAATTTTTTTATTGCCCAAATGGTCTGTTAGCTCAAAAATGACACTTTCCATTTGCTTGATTGCTAGATTTTCTACGGCATCACGCGTGATTTTTCCGCCTTCGCCGGCATATTCAATAAGTTTACGAATTTCATTCATCAGAACTTGCAGACTTGTCCCAGAGGTTTCGATTAGATAATTCAGGGTTGCGTTGTCGCAATTTACATGATATAATTCGCAAATTTGCTTCAATTTTTGCGTTAATTGCGCAGGCTTCAATTCCGTGATTTCACAAATGACGCCATTTTTTTGAATGGCTTCATATATCGCGTTTTTATCAACATTTTCTTCCATAAAAACAAGCACTACCATTTCTGCAATGGTCGCCCAATTTTGCGTGATATATTGACTAATTTCTTTTTGAAGAGGCGTTGGTTCTTTTTTGCGTCCATCTTTTTTGAATAAACCCGAATTTTTCACAAGTACCAATTTTTTTTCATAACCAAATGCAGGAACTTCCAAGTTAAAAAGCAAGTCGTTACTGTTAGTTTCGTCAATCACGACAAAATTAATTCCTTGTACCAATTCACCAAATTTCTTTTTTATTTTTTTGAAAAGCGAATCAACTAAATATTTTTCGTCACCATACAGCAAATAAAGTGGCTTCAAATCAGCTGTATTCAAGTCTTTTTCTAACATTTCATAGGTTTTGTTCATTGTTACCTCTCCCGTATTTCTCGTATTATATCAAATATAGGTTAGAAACACAACCGAAAATGAAAATTTTTTTCTGTTTTTAAATGACTTTGGAAAATCGTCTTATTTTTTGCATTTTTCAAAAATCCTAAGTAGGTAAAAAAATAAAGGAAATTAAATTATCCATACAATAATTATCCCCCAGTATAACTGGGGGATTTTCATAACGGCCTATAAGGCCTTC
>CANSTR010000025.1 GCA_947649935.1 uncultured Clostridia bacterium | reverse complement strand
TTTTTCCCGTTAATATTTTGTAATTTTTGGGACATTTTCAAAAGTTATTGACAGAACATTTGAAAAATTCCTAAAAATTTTATTTTTTTCAAAAAATTTTGGGGATTGACAAATACCCCCAGGGGGTATATACTATTTAGCAGAGGTGATAAAAAATGGAAAATGAAACATGCAAAGAAACATGCCAAACCAATCGAACGACGCATCGAACCAACGAAGAAAAAAGAGAATTAACCAAACGCTTAAACATCATAGAAGGACAAATACGAGGCATCAGTCAAATGATTGAAGAAGACAGATATTGTGATGATGTATTAATGCAAGTCGTAGCAGCCAGTAATGCCCTAAAAAGTTTTGGAAATCAAATATTAGAAACGCACTTAAAAACTTGTGTTACACATGATATACAAAACGGAGAGATGGATATACTAGAAGAGGTTATGCAACTCATTAAAAAATTACAATAGAAGGGATTTTGAGATGAAAAAGGAAAAATTCGAAATTCAAGGAATGACCTGTAGCAGTTGTCAGGCGCATGTGCAAAAAGCGGTCAGCAAATTGGAAGGCACGCAAAATGTGACTGTCAATTTGTTATCCAACAACATGGTGGTGGAATACAACGAAAATCAGCTAGACAATAATCAAATCATCCAAGCCGTCATAGATGCTGGTTATGGAGCGACTTTGAGCAATGCGGAAAAGAAGCAAAGTCCCAAAAATAAGAGCGAAGACACCATAAAATCCATGAAAAAAAGGCTTGTGTGGTCACTTATTTTCTGGGTGCCACTCATGTATCTTGCGATGCATCACATGGTTTACGAATGGCTCGGTTTGCCAATTCCAGCCATCCTAAAAAATGTATTTCATGGCACAGAAAATGCACTAACATTTGGCTTTGCACAATTTTTGCTCGTTTTACCAATTGTGTATTGGAACCGAAATTATTTTATTGTAGGTTTCAAAAAATTGTGGAAAAAAAGTCCAAATATGGATTCCCTCATTGCGATTGGCGCGACGTCTGCGATTGTGTATGGCATTTACGCGATTTTTCAAATTGGTTATGGTTTGGGGCATGGAAGGCTGGATTTGGTACAGCGATTTTCGCAGGATTTGTATTTTGAATCAGCAGGCACAATTTTGACGTTAATCACAGTGGGAAAATATTTAGAAACAAAATCCAAAGGAAAAACGGGGGATGCGATTCGCAAACTCATTGATTTAGCGCCGAAAACGGCAACGCTTTTCAAAGATGGCAAAGAAATCGAAGTCACAATCGAAGAAATTGTAGTCGGAGATATTTTGCTTGTTAGACCAGGAAAAAGCATTCCTGTGGATGGAGAAATCATAGAAGGCAGTTCAAGCATTGACCAATCTAGCATAACAGGCGAGAGCATTCCCGTTTCCAAAAAAGTGGGAGATACGGTAATTTCCGGGACAATCAATAAAAATGGTTCGTTCAAAATGAAAGCAACCAAAGTTGGGAAAGATACGATGCTTTCGCAAATCATCCAATTGGTGGAAGATGCAGGAAATTCCAAAGCGCCAATTGCCAGAATTGCGGACCAAGTAAGTGGCGTGTTCGTGCCGATTGTTATCACAATTGCCATTTTGGCAACGCTGTTTTGGATGGTGCAAGGGCAAAGTTTTGAGTTTGCTTTAAGCATTGGAATTGCGGTTTTGGTGATTTCGTGCCCGTGTGCCTTGGGATTAGCGACACCAGTCGCCATTATGGTTGGAACGGGAAAAGCAGCGGAAAATGGCATTTTAATAAAAACGGCAGAAAGTCTGGAAACACTGCATTTGGTTGATACCGTTGTGCTGGATAAAACGGGGACGATTACAGAAGGAAAGCCAAAGGTCGTGGAAATTGTGAGTGAGATAGCTGAAAATGAGTTGTTGCAAATCGTAGCAAGTTTGGAACAACATTCGGAACATCCGCTGGCAGAGGCGATTAAGGAGAAGGCGAAGGAAAAACAAGTTGATTTGGTAGACGTAACTGATTTTTCTAATATACCCGGGAGGGGTATTTGTGGAACGCTAAAAGAAAAGCGTTATTTGGCGGGAAATCGTGCGTTTATGGAGGAAAATCAGATTGCAATTAGTCGTGAAAATGCAAAAGCAAGAACCGTCATTTATGTGGCAAATGAAACAGAATTGCTGGGCGAGGTTGAAATTGCGGATAGGGTGAAAAACGATAGTTTGCAAGCCATTCAGAATTTGCAGAAAAATCATTGGGAAGTAGTGATGTTGACAGGGGACAATCGAGCAGTTGCGAATTCGATTGGGCAGGAATTAGGGATTCATCAGGTAATTTCAGAAGTGCTTCCGCAAGATAAGGAAAGAGAAGTGCAAAAATTGCAGCAAGCAGGCAAGAAAGTGGCGTTTGTGGGGGATGGCATCAATGATAGTCCTGCTTTGGTCAGAGCAGATGTGGGATTGGCGATTGGGTCAGGAACGGATATTGCGATTGAGTCGGCCGATATTGTTTTGATGAAAAATAGCTTGCTGGATGTGGTTTCAGCAATTAGCTTAAGCAAAGCGGTAATCAGCAATATCAAGATGAATTTATTTTGGGCGTTTTTCTACAATACTGTAGGAATTCCGATTGCGGCAGGAGCGTTATATTTAAAATTTGGCATAAAATTGAATCCAATGATTGGCGCGCTGGCTATGAGCCTAAGTTCGGTTTGCGTCGTAACAAACGCACTCCGCCTACGAAAATTCAAACCCGTAGGGGCACGGGGCACCGTGCCCACAATATGAAACAATACAAAATAATAAGGAGGAAAAAATCATGAAAAAAACAATTAAAATCGAAGGAATGCAATGTAATCATTGCAAAATGACAGTTGAGAAAGCGTTAAGCGCCATGGAAGGTGTAACGAATGTGGAGGTGAGTTTAGAAAACAAAACCGCGACCATTGAATCCACCAAAGAAATTGATGAAAACCAAATCAAGCAATTGATTGAAGAGGCTGGATTTGAAGTGAAATAAAGTAGGGGTCAGTCTTGACTGACCCAAAATAAAATAGGGGAAAAAAATGGAAAATCAATTCTTAAGAACAGAACAATTAATTGGAAAACAAGAAGTCGAAAAATTGCAAAAGGCAAAAGTGGCGATATTTGGCATTGGCGGAGTGGGCTCGTATGTGGTCGAAGGATTAGCCAGATGCGGAATTGGCAATTTTGTTTTAGTTGACAAGGATGTGGTGGATATCACCAATTTAAATCGTCAGCTGATTGCGACTCATAAAACGATTGGAAAACAAAAAGTAGAAGTCGCCAAAGAGCGCATTTTGGCGATTTATCCAGAGGCAAAAGTGCAGACGTTTCAGGAATTTTTTCTGCCAGAAAGTTCGGAAATTTTGGATGAAACATTTGATTATGTGGTCGATTGCGTGGATACAGTGACTGCTAAAATTGAGTTGGTGGTAAGAGCGAAAAAGTGGAACATCCCAATCATTTCAAGCATGGGAACTGGCAACAAATTGGATCCGACGAAATTTGAAGTAGCAGATATTTATCAGACGTCTGTTTGCCCACTTGCCAAAGTGATGCGAAAAGAGTTGAGAGCAAGAAATATTGAAAAATTGAAAGTGGTTTATTCGAAAGAAGAGCCGATGAAACAGGAGGGAAATCCTGCCAGTATTGCATTTGTGCCATCTGTGGCTGGTTTGATTATAGCAGGAGAAGTGGTAAAAGATATCGTAAAAGGGGAGTCTGGTTGTGGAAAAATATGAAGAAATCGAGAAAAGTATTGTAACAACGTATCGTAAAAAAATATGGACCAAATTTGTGAAAGGAATCAAAGAATTTGACATGATTGCAGAAGGCGACAAAATCGCAGTTTGTATTTCTGGCGGCAAAGATTCCATGCTGATGGCGAAGTGTTTTCAGGAGTTGAAAAAGCACCGAAAAATGCAGTTTGATTTGGTGTTTTTGGTGATGAACCCGGGTTATAATGCGGTCAATCAGCAGAAAATTTTGGAGAATGCAAAAACTTTGAATATCCCGATTACAGTGTTTGAAACCGATATTTTTGAGCGTGTCACGCATATTGATGACCATCCATGCTATTTGTGTGCAAGAATGAGAAGAGGACATTTGTACGAAAAGGCGAAAGAGCTCGGTTGCAATAAAATTGCGTTAGGGCACCATTTTGATGATGTGATTGAAACGATTTTGATGGGCATGTTGTATGGCGCGCAAATGCAAACCATGATGCCAAAAGTGCAGAGCACATCGCATCCGGGAATGGAATTAATTCGACCAATGTATTATGTCAAAGAGGCGGATATTATTCGCTGGAGAAAACGAAATGGGCTGGAATTTATCGAGTGTGCTTGTCGTTTTACGGAGCAATATACAGCAACTGGTAATCAAGATGGAAAATCGAAAAGGGAAGCCATGAAAAAATTAATTCAGGAATTAAGAAAAGAGTATGAAAACATTGATATCAATATTTTTAGAAGCGCACAAAATGTGAATTTGGATACCTTAATTTCGTATCGAAAAGAGGGAAAAACGCATCATTTTTTAGAAAAATATGGAAGGTGAGAGTTAACTCTCACCTTTTAGTTTTTGAAGCAAAGTTTCGAAATTTACGACGGATTTTTCGCCTGTTTTGGTGTATTCCAATTCGAATTGGTCGTTTTCAGTTTTGTCACCAATTACGATTAAATAAGGCGTTCCCAAGATTTTGCAATCTTTCATTTTGGCTCCCATTGTGATATTTTCGCGGTCATCCAAAATAGCGCCGATATTTTCGTTATTTAAAGTATGATACAATTTTTCTGCCAAATCCAATTTTTCTGGATTTTCTATTTTTGGCACAATTTGAGCTTTAAATGGCGCAATGCTTTCTGGCAAAGAAAATCCGCAGGGACCAAATTTGGGGTCATTTAGCAAATATTGCTCGTAAATAGCAGCAACTGTACGACTTACGCCGATGCCGTAACATCCCATAAAATACAAGGTTTCGTTTCCGTCTTGACCAATATAGGTTCCATGCATCATTTCAGAATAACGCGTGCCAAGTTGGAAAATATGGCCAAGTTCCATGGTTCGGATTTCTTTCAAATTGGAAATATCGGAGATGCCATATTCGGTTTTCAAATATTCGGCATAATCTTCGCGTTCCAAAATTTCGTGATTTAAGCCAATTCCAGTGGTTTCATCATACAAAATTTTGTCTTCGCCTTGCTCGGAAATCATCATAAATTCCTCTGACTTTTTGCCACCCATATCACCATTATCCGCAATAATCGGAATCACTTTTAAGCCGATTTTTTCAAAAATTTCGACAAATGCTTTTTTGATATTTTCGTAGGAAAGTGCCATGCCAGCTTCATCTTTGTCGAAACTGTAAGCGTCCAACATAGGAAACGCTTTTCCTCTTAGCAAATAGCCTCTTGTACGAATTTCATTTCGCACTTTTTCACCAATTTGGTAAAAGGTAACAGGCAAGTTTTTGTACGATTTCAATTTCTCGCGCGCAAATTCTAACATGGCTTCTTCGCCAGTTGGAGCCAGGCAGAATGTGCCTTTGTTGGATTCGGTGATGAGCATGGTGCCATTTTGGACATAATGGTCATAGCGACCAGAATCCTTCCAAATTGTGTCTGGTTGCAAGGTTGGCAACAAAACTTCGGCGCAACCATACTGATTCAAAGTTTCTGTAATGATTTTTTCCACGTTTCGACGAAGCAAAAGTGGGACTGTATTGTAGGCAAAAAGACCTGCACCATATTGCACAAGTTGACCTGTCTGAAGCAAAATGCTTTGCCCAGGATACATTTTATCAATATTGTTTAATTTGGTAGTTCCCATTCCAGTTTGTGATAATTTCATTGATTTTCCTCCTCATTTTCTATTGGCAAATCGTCAATCACGATTTGCTCGTTTTCATCTAATTTATAGCGAGGGAGCTCGGGGAGTTCCTCTAAATTGCGAATGCCAAATACTTTTAAAAAGTTGTCTGTCACTTGATACATCGTAGGACGTCCGGGAGCATCCATTTTTCCAGCTGATTCAATCATTTCAAAGTCCAACAATTTATAAATCGGACCATCGGAATTAACGCCACGAATGTTTTCGATTTGCGAACGCGTTATTTTTGGATTATACGCAATAATCGACAAAACCTCCAACGCAGCAGGCGACAAACTTGGCTTAATACGATTGTCCAAAAGCGGATACACGTATTCATAATATTCTTTTTTGGTTACCAATTGATAGCTATCATTGATTTGTATCAACTCGATGCCACTGGACGAGTCCGCATATTTTTCCGCCAAAGTAGCTAAAATCAATTGAATTTCCTCTTTGCTTTTTTCCAATGCGGTCATAAAACTTTTGATGTGAACTTCTTTGCCATTGGCGAAAAGCATTGCTTCTATGATTGCTAGTTCGTTTTTTTCTTCCATCTTCGTATCCTTTCAATAGAAATATTATCGCACAAAATGGGGGAAATGTCAATTTTATACACGCAATTTTTTGATTTGTTTCGCCTCGTTGTACAATTTATCAATGTGAGCTTTTCTTGCCACATAAGCTTGTTGCAATTCTTCAATCAAAATTGGAATTTTGTCGACTTCTTCGTTGGCATGCAAGCAATATTGGGCGCATTGGCGAAAATATTCTTGTTTGTCAGAATTGGACGTCTTTTGCATTTTGTCATAATATTTCTTAGCCTCTTGCAAACGTTTGATTTCAGATTTCAAAAAATCCAAGTAATCACAACGCACCGAAATTTCATATTCCGTATCATCCAAAACCACTTGGAACAACGCCTTCACAATTTTTCTATCGACTTTGCCAACACGAAAGCCCTTTTTGGTAGGTTTTGCATGGTCGATTAAAATGTTGAGTGTTTCAATGATGCCAACATGCGTTTTGTATTGACGTTTTGCCGTAATTGCCTCAAATTCATCAGCAACACGAATGATTTGCGCTTCATACGGAATTTCCTTTTCTGTTATACCATTGGGATATCCTGTGCCATCCAAACCTTCGTGATGATACAAAGTACCAGCAGCATACGGACGCAATTGCAAATCTTTCATGCACATATCATAACCAATTTTGGTGTGTGTTTTCATAATTTCATATTCTTCATCCGTTAGTTTGGAAGGTTTTTGCAAAACAGTTGGCGGAATAAAAATTTTGCCCAAATCGTGAATATAGGCGCAGGTTGTGCAATACACAGTAAAGCCTTTGTCCAAGTGCAAATTTTCGCACAAGCGACACGTAATCGAAGCCACATTTTCTGAATGTCTTCTTGTAAAAGCATCCAAGTTATCAAGCATTTTCAATTGGTAGCGAATTTTATCGTTTAAGTTGTACGACTTAATTGAGGTTGAATCATAAAAATCAAAAACTTCTTTTTTCATAGTTGGTCTCCTTAAAATCTTGTTATTTATTTTATCGCTAAAAGAAAAATAGGTCAAGTAGTTCATTTGTATTTTATACAAAAATTATTACAAAACGGTAACAATATTACATTTCTGTAACATTCCAAAAAACTATTGACAAAAGAAAATCTGCAATGTTACAATTTAATATATAATAGTTAACAATAACGGAGGAAAGAAAAATGAAAAATTTGAAAAACGTAGGGACAAATGCCCACATTTGCCCAAAACAAACCGGAATTACTTTACTAGCCTTGGTCGTAACCATCATCGTGCTATTAATCTTAGCAGGTGTCAGCCTAAATTTAGTGGCAGGAAACAATGGAATTTTGCGAAGAGCCACAACTGCTGTGAAAACAACGAATGAGAAAGCAATCGAAGAAAAATTGCAATTAGCAATGGCAGAATTGCAAATGGATTATTATGCTGGAGGCATGGAAGAAGCAACTTTTGCAGATTATTTAAAGGCACATGGTGTGTACAATTTGCCATCAGGTGAGATGTTTAGCTTTGAGGTAAACGATGACAACACGGTAAGTATTGAATATTACAGCAAATCTGACAATGATACGCCAGATATGGAATTTTCATTTGATTTGGCAACAAATGAAGTTACAGTTGAGGCAAGTGGTGGCATGGCAAAGCCTGACACCAAAGTTCCAGTTATTCAGATAACTACTTCAACAACATCATCTTTGACATTCAAAATCACGGACAAAGGTGGTGTGGCAGGTTATAAAGTGACAGCATCAGAAACAGAGCCATCAGATTGGGAATCATTAGATGGTGCAAAAGTTTATGAGAATTTGACGGAAGTAGGGTTAGAAAGTTATAAAACATATTATATTTGGGCGATAGATAAAGCAGGAAATGTGAGCCATATTAGTGGAGAGACAAAAAGGCAGGAGTTCACGATAACATATGATGCCAACGGTGGAACAGGCGAGGTCCCAGCAAGCCAAAAAGCATTGCAACAGGCGAATGTCAAAGTGGATACAACAGCAACTTTGACCAAACATGGCTACAATTTTCTAGGCTGGGCGTTGAGCAATTCTGCTACAAGTGCAATTATGAATTTTGAAATGCCAACAAGTGATGTGACATTGTATGCAGTATGGCAAGCAATTTCAGGAACGGCTACAGAAGTTATTAGAGGAGAATTCTATGGAGATAAAGTAAATTATAGTGCAAACGGTGTAACAGATTGGAAAATTTTCTCAAAAGATGGAGATAATATTTATTTGATAACAGAAGACGTGGTTCCGGGAAATATTTTGAATGTAACGGGAACGATAACAATAAATGGAAATTATGTATATACAACAGATAATACGAATACAACATTGGTAAATTGGATGACGAATACAAGTAATTGGATTAATTTCGTGAATACAAAATATGCAGAACAAGCACTAGGAGGAGCAACACTTGAGCAATTAGCTGTAAGTGCGAATGGTAAGTTAAAAACAAGTTATACAGTAGATAGTATACAAGGAGAAATGTTGAATGATGTATTGTACAAAGCGTCAGATTCCTATTGGATAGCAACATCATATTCAGATGATATGAAAAAAGTGTGGAGAATGCATGCACTTGGCTTTTTACAAAGCAATGATGCAAGCGTTGGGAACAGCGATAACTATTGTAGAATTCGCCCCTTAGTTCGTCTGAAGTCTAATGTCAAGATGACATGGAGCGGAAGTGCTTGGGATTTGAGTATTTAAATAGAATAGAAAAAATTTAGGGACACGGAGCACCGTGTCCTGTGTTTTTGAAATGTTATTTCGATACATCGAAAAAAATATCACATCGTCGTAAATGCCACTAGCGTTCGATTTTAGCGATTTGACCCCCTCGGTGGTATGATTTGATTACCTTGCTTGAAAAAATGGCTTAAAACGCCTTAAAATGCGTCGCCGAAAAATCGATTTTTTGGATACTTGCCAAAAACATACCCGGAAAAATAGCTAAAAAATCCGTGGAGCGCGTTTTTTAAAAAAATGAGTTTTTTCTCAAAAAATTTTTTTTCGGGGCTTAGAATCGATTTTTGAGAATTTACGTTAAAACAGAGGACACTAAAAAGTCGTTTTTGCATTCCATAAAAAATCTTGTCATAAAAAAAATTTTGGCGAATAGTATTGTAAATATAAAGATGTACAAATCTATAGCGGAGGTATTTTTATGGAAAATTTTGAAATATACGAGGACATCAAAAACAGAACTGATGGGGATATTTATATTGGTGTGGTGGGTCCTGTAAGAACTGGAAAATCAACGTTTATCAAACGATTTATGGAACTATTGGTTTTGCCAAACATTGAGAATGATTACAAAAGAGAGAGAGCCATTGACGAGCTTCCACAAAGTGCTGGTGGCAGAACCATTATGACAACAGAACCAAAGTTTATTCCAAACGAAGCCATTGAAATTAATTTGGCAGACAATGTAAAAATGAGAACAAGATTGGTGGATTGCGTGGGTTATTTGGTGAACAATGCGTTGGGTTATTTGGAAGATGACACGCCTCGTATGGTGAAAACGCCTTGGGCAGAGCAAGAAATGCCCTTTGAAACAGCGGCTGAGCTTGGTACAAGAAAAGTCATTGTTGAGCATTCCACAGTTGGAATTGTGATTACGACAGACGGAAGTATCACTGATATTCCTCGTGAGGATTATGAGGAACCTGAAAGCAGGGTTATTAGTGAATTGAAAGAATTGAATAAGCCTTTTATTATTTTGATGAATTGTCAAAATCCAATGGATGCTTATAGTGTGGAAATGGCAAATCGTATGGCAGAAAAATATCAAACGCCAGTAATGCCAATCAATTGCGAAAATCTTAGCTTGGACGACATCAACGAGATTTTCTCAAAATTGTTATACGAATTCATGATTGACAAAATTAACATTCGTTTCCCAAGATGGATTAACGGCTTGGGCGCTGGAAACACGCTAAAAGCAAACTTGTTTGAAAAAGTGTGTGAAACATTTGAGAATACAAAACGTCTAAAAGACGTGAATGAGCGTTATGCTAAATTGGAAGAATGCGAAGAAATTAAAAAGGTCAATGTGGACGAAATCAATCTTGGTAATGGTGTTGTGACGATTGGTGTGGAATTGCAGGATAGTTTGTTCTACAATACATTAACGGAAATTACAGGAGTTGAAATCAAAAATGAGGGAGAGTTATTTTCCTGTATTACGGAACTTGCAAGTGCACAAAAAGAGTACAACAAATTAGCGTATGCTTTGCATGAAGTAAACGAAAAAGGCTATGGCATTGTAACACCAGGCATTGATGATTTGATTTTGGAAGAGCCTGAAATTGTAAAACAAGGGCAAAAATATGGGGTTAAGTTGAAGGCAAAAGCACCATCGATTCATATGATAAAAATTGATACGGAAACGGAAGTTTCGCCAATTGTGGGAAGTGAAAAACAATCAGAAGATTTGGTCAAATATTTGCTTTCGGAGTTTGAAAACGACCCAAAAAAAATTTGGGAATCCAATATTTTCGGCAAAAGCTTGCATGAATTGGTAAATGAAGGCTTGCAAAATAAGCTAAACAAAATGCCAGAAGATGCGCAAGGAAAATTGCAAGAAACGTTGCAAAGGATTGTCAATGAAGGCAGTGGCGGGTTGATTTGCATTATATTATAAAAAAAGGTAGTGGAAATTTAAGTGAAAAAACTTAGTTTCCACTTTTTTGTATGATTAAATATTACATTTTTGTAACATTCACAAAATCTCTTGACAAAAGAAAATTTCTAATATTATAATATGGTTATATCATAGTTAACAATAATGGAGGAAAACAAATGAAAAAACAAAACCGGAATCACATTAATAACCCTGGTCGTAACTATTATCATTTTATTAATCCTAGCAGGTGTAACCTTAAAATTAATCAATGGGGACAATGGCATCATCATCCAAGCCCGCTGGGCAGAATTTGTCACAGAATACGAGAAATTAGACGAACAAAAGGAACTTTATGCCGCAGGCAAACAAATGGACAAATTAAGTGAGCCAATTTCGAAACCCAATTGGCGTTCATTATTCAACAATATTTCGTATGCGGTAGAGCCAACAGAAACGCTGTATCCAGCAAATTTAAACGAACCGTTTTCAATCTGGGACACAGTCGACACGCTAAAAAACACGATTTGCTATGTAGAAAATCTGCAATTTTCAGAATTGTTTGATAAATCCAAAGTGGATTTGTACCGCGTGGATTTGACGTTGATTCCAAAGATTGAATTACGCAGAGATTATATCATCAACATTGTAACAGGAATGCTTTATTACATAGACGGCGAGCCATACAAAGGCTTGATTTATCACACGCCAAGATATGGCGTAAATCGTGAAAACGAAAATGAGCCAACTCCAATGCCACCATTGGAGCCAGCTGAAGATGAAATAATTCTTTCGTTAGATGCCAACGGCGGAAATTTTGACGAATCACATGTCAGCGAAAAGCTGACAACAAGCTATCAGATGCCAGCAAAAGACCGTGTTGAAATTGCTAAACAGGAAGGCGAAGTGTTTGGTTCTGAATTGTTAATCGAACCAGAAAATGCAGACGAGTATAAGTTTACGGGTTGGTTTACACAGAAAAATAGTGAAAATCAAAAATATGTTGGCGATATTTATCAGTCAGCCGAACTACAAAATAACACGTTGTATGCGCATTGGGACAAGGTTTCAGCACCAACGCCAAGCGCTAACGACTTGACCATTCACTATTTACCAGGAGGCGCAGAGTCTGGTTACACAGCGAAAAGCTACAGCCAAACTGTTCCAGCAGCCTTGACTGCGTCGGCAACTTTGGATGCCTGCCGATTCAATAGAACCGCTGAAGGTTATACGTTTTTAGGTTGGCGAAATGCCATGAAAACTACTGCTAGTTCACCTTATCAGCATGGTGGATACTATGACGTTGCTAACTTGTTAAAGAACGTTTTTGATGTAGGTTGGCAAAGCGAAATCTTAGACATCATCGAAAGTTACGAAGATTGGGAAAGCGACTCTGGTGGCGAGGATGATGGCGAAGGCGTGACAGATGATGAGCCAGAGCCAACCATGGAGGAAGAACGTCGCGCAGAAATTTTGGATTATTTTACTGGCGAAGAAACCGCGATTCAAAATCTGTTTACAAATAGCACAATGAGCCTAAACGGCTTAGCAGATTGGTTTGTGGCAAACCAAAGTTACTTGGCAAGACTGCAAGAGTATGAAGAAAATCTAGACGAAGATTTTGACGAAGAAAATCCTGAAATTGATTATTTTGACCAGCAAAGTGGAATCGATATGCATGGCAAAGACATGTGGCTGGAGGCAGTTTGGACGAACAAGCATGTTATCACACTAGATGGCAATGGTGGAACGATTGATGAACAGCCAAGAATTATGGTAGAAATTGAAGTCGGGGACGAATATGGCGATATTTTGATGGACGCAGAGCGTGAAAATTACGTATTTGTTGGCTGGTTTACAGCGCCAGATGGCGGGAACCAAGTTACAGACAACATGAAATTTCAAGCGACAGATGCAAAAACATTGTATGCCCATTGGGTGCCAGAAAATGACCCTAATGTTGTGCAGATAATCTACAATGCAAACACAGGAAAATTGTTTGACAATGAAGGAAACGAAGTTGATACATTGACTGTTTCAAAGGTACAAGATGCGAAATTTGGCAGTATGCCAATTCCAAGTAAAATCGGATTTGTATTTGAAGGTTGGTTCACGAGTCAAATTGGTGGAGAGCAAGTGTTGGCAAGTGATACAGTGACAGGTTCCATGAAATTATACGCGCATTGGATAGAAGGAAAATTTGTTAGGTTAGAATTGCAAGGTGGTGAGATTTATCGAACAGGAACCACGAGGACAGCTGCTATGAACTTGTATAAACAGTGGGAGCCAGGACAAGTTTGGAGATTGAGCAGAGAACAATACGCTGGAATGACGGCAGAAAATGGGTATCCACTTGGAAAGCAAGGGAAAGGTTGGAAATTGCCGACAGCCAAAAATCGCTATTATCATACGTGGACCAAGGGAAATGGCTATCGAGGAGCACGAATTTTGATAATGGAAACGAAGCTAAATGGTAAACCATATAATAGAAAAACGAAATTTTTAGGTTGGTATTCAAAGCCAAATGGCGAGGGAAATTTGGTCGGACCAAAGGATGTTTGGCAAGATAGTTTGGTAGAGAATGCGCAAAATCCAACGTTGTATGCAGATTGGGAAATGGCTTTGAAAATCACATATGACGCTAATGGAGGCTATTTTGGAAAGAAAGCAAAAAATGTCACGAAAAAACAATTTTATAATAAAGTAGAAGGCAAGAGATATCCAAAAGTGGGTCGCCCAAAGCGCGATGGATATAGATTCCTAGGCTGGTATGACGCAGTAACTGGTGGCAACAAAATTGAGCCAGGCAAGAGTTTGATGCAAAAAAGTGGGCAAAATGTTTATGCCCATTGGGAGAAAATGGATTTTACAATCAATGTTTTTGATGTGAAAGAAAATGGATGGAGTCAGTCAAATACGCCAGTAAATGGGGATTTCTCGACATGCACGATAAAATATAAATGGTCGACGAAACCAAAGGGCACGAAAGGTGCGACTGTACATACAACGAAAAATACGACGATTACAGGCAGACAGCCAGGCAAAACGTTTTACGTTTGGGCAGTGGCGATTAGCAAAAATAAGGAGAAATTCTTTAGTGATGTGAAGACGGTGACTTTGGAGTATGAGCCAATGGCGTTTCAGGTGAATGTGAATTCAAGTAGTATTGGAAAGACGAATTGAACGCAGTATTGTAGTGCGACGATTGGTAGTTTGAGTGGCTATAAAGTGGCGTATGTGATTGAGGAGGTAAATTCGAGTAACCAGACAGTTTCGACAGCGACAGTGAATTCGGGAACGCCAACGAGTGGAACGGCAGTGAATGGCAAAAAAGAGGGGAATCAAGGTGTTAAATATAAAGTTTGGGCAAAAGCGACGAAAGGCACGAATGTTGTGCGAAGCACGAATTATGTATTGGTGCAAACCAGTCATCCGAGTCATTATGGTGATACGGCGAAAGGTGGAGATTGTTATAAAAATTATACAACTTGCACGAATAACACATATTATTATATTCTTCAAGGAGCAGACCAATTACTTAATAGAAAACAAACTAATGGTAATAGATATTGCTTTACTTGTGGTACAAGAATGCCTACTGGATATATAAGTGGTGAAACTAGATATAATGGGAAAAAATTAACTTATTCAAAAGCAATGATTTTATGTAATATATGTGGAGCTAGTGCTAGTACAATGAGTTCTTCATCAGGAAGTCATTTTACCTGTGTGACATGTACTAATCTAGGTTGGGTATCAGGTAATTTCTCTAAAACTATAAATGGTAATAGCTTTAATTTAGGTACGAGTATATATATTTGTTCAGCTAATTTAAGCAACAATATATGGAATCCTAAACAAAGTTCGTCATATGCTTCTGTTTCACATGTAAAGACCTATAGTCTGACATGTAGTGGAATTGTAAATGGTTTGGCGACGCCAGTAAATTTTTAAAATAAATTTTTGGGGGCGACTATCAGTCGCCCATTCTTGCTATTGGAATTTTGTAAAATTAATCAAAATACCAAAATGTTAATTTCAGTTGCGAAAAAATTAGTCGGGTTTATCGAAATGTAAGGTTTACTTGACAAAATGCCAAGTAAACCTGGTAGACAAAATAGAAAAAATGTGGTATAATAAATGGTTAGGGGTAAATATTGGTAGGGGCAAGTCTTGACTTGCCCCTAAATTTATGGAAAAAACATTGAATCCAAATGAAAAGTACGATATAATAAAAGAAAAAATTGAGGTAAAAAAATGAAGTGGACAAAGGAACAAACAAAGGCAATTTACGAAAAAGGAAATCATTTATTGGTAGCGGCAGCGGCTCGGAAGTCGGAAAAACAGCGGTTTTGGTTGAAAGAATGATTGAGAAAATTTTGAAAGATGGCGTGGATATTGATAAATTATTGGTGGTGACCTTTACCAATGCGGCAGCTGCGGAAATGCGCGAAAGGGTTTTGGATGCGATTTATCGAAAGTTGGAAGAAAATCCGGAGAGCGAAAATTTGCAAAAGCAAATTGTGTTGCTTGCGAAATCCAACATTTGTACGATTCACTCGTTTTGTTTGGATGTGATTAAAAATAACTTTTTTGAGTTGGATTTGTCAGCGAATTTTCGCATTAGTTCTGGCGAAGAAATCGAGCTTTTGAAACAAGAAGTATTAGACGATGTTTTCGAGGAATTGTATGAAAGTGAAGATGCAGATTTTGCCAAATTCATGGAAAATTATGCTGGCTACAGAGGCGACGAAAAGGTGCAAGAAATGGTTTTGACTTTGTATCGAATGATACAAAGTATGCCGTTTCCGAAAAAATGGCTGTCAGAAAATGTGGAGAAATTTCAGGTACAAAATACGAAGGAAGATTTTGCAAAAACGCAGTGGGGCGCGATTTTGCTGCAAAATTTGAAAGAGGAAATACTGGATTGTTTGAAGCGTTTTCAAGTGCTGAAACGTAAATTGGCGCCTTATGAAGAAATGCAAAAATATCAGGCGATAATCGAAGGTGATATCAAGTTGCTAGAAGGTTTACAAGATAGCCTTGCGTCTTGGGATTCGGCTTTTGCGTATGCGCAAAATCTGAATTTTGCCAGATGGCCGACCGATAAAAAAGTGACATTTGAAATAAAAGATGAAGTGAAAACCGTGCGTAATCAATTGAAGGAAAATATCAAAAAATTGCTGGATAAAACATTACTTTATACTTCCGAGGAGGCGTATCAAGATATTGCATTAATGTATGATTCTTTGGTGACTTTGCAAGATTTGGTGTTGAAATTTGATGCGGAATTTAAGGCGAAAAAGAGAGCGAAAAATATCATTGATTTTAATGATATTGAGCATTATGCGCTGGAAATTTTGGTCAAACAAGACGAAAATGGCGTGGTTGTCACAAGTGAAGTGGCGAAAAAATATCAGGAAAAATTCGAGGAAATTGCAATTGACGAGTATCAGGATAGTAACGAAATTCAGGAGTTGATTTTGAAAAGCGTGTCCCGTGGAAATAATATTTTTATGGTTGGCGATGTGAAACAGAGTATTTACAAATTTAGGCAGGCTTGTCCAGAGCTGTTTTTGCAAAAATATCGTGCCTATTCGTTGGAAGGAAACGAAAATGGGCAGAAAATCCAGTTGTTTCAAAATTTCCGAAGTAACCAAAATATTTTGAACATTACAAATACGATTTTTGAAAATATTATGAGTGAGGAATTGGGCGATATCGATTATACCGAGGAGGAATTTTTGAATTTGGGAGCCGATTATCCGAAGGTTGAAAATGGCGTTGGGAAAAGCGAGTTGCATTTGATTGATTTGAAAAAAGAGGCGGATGTTTCGGAGGAGGAAGCAGAAGAGCCAGAAGAATCCGACGAGCAGGAGAAGCAGAAAGAGTTGGATAAAACGGAGTTAGAGGCGATTTTTACAGCGCAAAGAATTCAAGAATTAATGAAAAGTGGAGCTTTGGTGAAACAAAAAGATGGCAGTTATGAGCCAATAAAATATCGCGATATTGTGATTTTGCTACGTTCTACGAAACTGTCGGCACCCATTTTTGAAAGGGAATTGGTGAAGAAAAATATTCCCGTTTTTTCGGATTCGAATCACGAATATTTGGAAACCATGGAAGTGCAAACCATGATGAATGTGTTGAAAATTTTGGATAATCCGTTGGACGATATTCATTTGGTGGCTGTGATGAGGTCGCCAATTGGCGGTTTTTCGGATAACGAAATTTTGGAAATTCGTCTGGAAAATCGAGAGGAAAGTGTTTACGAAAATTTGGTGCATGCGAATGAAAATGAGAAAGCGCAAAGTTTTCTACGTCAATTGAAACAGTGGAAACAAGAGAGTGAAATGAAAAGTCTGGCGGAGTTGATTTGGAAAATTTATTTGGATACTGGCTTTTTGAATTATGTGGGCTTGATGCCAAATGGCGTTTTGAGGCAGGCGAATTTGCGTATGCTGTTTGAGCGCGCGAAGGAGTACGAGAAAACCAGTTTTAGCGGGCTATTTCAGTTTATTCGTTTTACGGAGAAGTTGAGGAGCGGAAGTTCGGATATGGCGGCTGCGAAAATTATTGGCGAAACGGAAAATGTGGTGCGCATTATGAGTATTCATAAAAGTAAAGGGTTGGAGTTTCCGGTGGTATTTTTATGTCAAATGGGCAAAAAGGCGAATTTGCAGGATTTGAATAGCGATATTTTATTGGATAAGGAAATTGGTTTTGGTCCACAATATATTGATTATGAGCGAAAAATTCAGTATCCAACAGCTGCGAAGCAAGCCATTAAAATTAAGGGAAGAATGGTTTCGATTTCGGAGGAAATGCGAATTTTGTACGTTGCTTTGACGCGTGCAAAAGAGAAATTGATTTTGGTTGGAACGTGCCAAAATAAGGTAAAAGACGACGAGAATAAAAATGAGATTTTGAATGCATATGACGGTTTTGGAAAAAAGTTGAATCCGATTTTGGTGAAAAATTATGTGACGTATTTGGATTGGGTGAATTTGGTTTATTTGACAGGAAGGCTGACAGATGAATTAGTGGTGCAAGTTCATGGAAAAGAGGAATTGCAGAGTCAAGAGCAAACAGAGCAAGAAGTGCGAGATTTTGATTTTGACCGAAAAATAAATCGAGAGGAAATCGAGCAACAGTGGAATTGGCAATATTCGAATTGGCAGAAAATTGAGTTGCCACAAAAAACGACAGTTTCGCAAATCAAAGCGTTGCAGAAGCAAGAGGAAACAGAAGTGGTTGGTTTGGAAGAAGTGGAATTGCAGTTTGCGCCAAAAACGCAAAAAATTACGGCAAGCCGAAAAGGAACGTTGCTACATTTAGTTTTGCAGAAGTTGGATTTCCGAAAAAATTATACGAAAACGGATTTGCAAGAATTTGTGAAACGTTTGGCTCAAAAGCAGGTGATTTCAGAGGATGAGGCAAACTATATTGAGGTGGAAAAAATTCTTGTTTTCTTGCAGTCAGAAATTGTGGCGCGCATGAAGACGGCTAAGGAAATTCAAAAGGAGAAGACGTTTTGTTACAATACGCAGTTGGCGGAATTTGGCGGAAATGAAGTCAGTGTGCAGGGGATGATGGATTTGTATTTTGTGGATAAAAATGATAAGTTGGTTTTGGTGGATTATAAAACAGATTTTGTGGAAGAGGAAAATGTGTTGAAAACAAGATATTTTGTCCAGCTAAAAATTTATCGAGAAGCTTTGGAAGAGGCGTTACATAGGAAAGTCGATGAGACGTACATTTATTCGACTGCACTGAACCGATGGATAATTTTATAAAAAGGTTAATTGTAAAAGTAAATTCTACTAAAAAATTCAAGAGAAAATGCAACTTTTCAATAAATATAGCAATATTATGGAAACAATGAAATTGCCTAAAATTTTAATAGAAAGTAGAATTTACTTTTAAACTTAAATTTAAACTTAAATTTTACAAAAACTACTTGACTTTCTGGTAAAAATTTGGTATAATAAAAATATCAGAAGTATTAGAAAGATTTTTTTTGGCGTTATAGTAAACGCCAGGAAGGAGGAATGAGGATTATGTTTTTTGTAGAGATGGGCCGGTTACTAAGATCGGCAACGGCGTTGTTGAAGAATGAATTAACATTCTGGGGAGCAATCATTGGATTAATTGTTTTGTTTGTGTGTTTGATTGCTTTGTGTTGGCTTACGGAAAATCCATTAGGAAGGTTTGTCTTGATAGCAATAGGATGGATTGTTGTCATAATTCCGATATTCAATAATGCTGAAATTGTTACGAAAGAACAAGAATTGGATTTTTGGATTGCGGCAGGGATTTTGGGTTTGATATTAGGTATTCTTATAGATTTCTTATTCTATAAGATAAAAAAGGAGATTAAAGAAAGTAAAACCAACACCTAAAAGAATCCAAAAGCAAAATTTTTGTGATAGTGTAAAATAAAGTGTGTAAGTAAAAAGTACCAAAACTTATGCACTTTATTTTTCACTATCAAGAAAAAAATAATCGATGGCTTGATTTTTAGTCATCAATTTCATAAAAATTACACACTTTACTTGACAAAGTGCTTTAATGTTCAATACTATCACCACCTATCAAAAGATCATATAATTTCATTTCAAGTTCATAAATATAGTGTTCAATCGTTTGAATATCTTCTTCTGTTCAAAGAGCATAATCAATTAAATCATCTAAGTATGTATTATATTTACCATTTTTAATGCTTCTTAAAAACTTCAATATCTAATATTAGATGAAGTAACAAAAACATTATATAATATATGTCCAAAAGTAAGTTCTACTTTTCTATACTAGAATTTACTTTTGGACTCTTTTCATTTTGTACAAAACTAAATTTTACTTTTAAACTTAAATAATTTTATAAAAAAAATGCAAAAAGTATTTGAAAAAATTTACGTTTATGTGTATAATAGAAAAAAAGGAGTTACGGAAGATATGTATTATAAAGTTTCACCAGTTGTGATGATTATTTTAGTGGTAGTGATTGTGTTGATTGGCGCTATAGGAGTTGGAGTTTTCATGCACAAAAGTCCTGCCCCAAATCCCAATAACCCAATTTCTGTATCCGGTGTTGAGCCACAATTGCAGTTGGATTTGAGTTCGACGGAAGAAGGACAGGAGAAAGTTACAATTGCAGTGACTGCCACCATAGAGGATAAACAAGGAATTGATTCGATTACATTGCCAGATGGCACGGTAAAATATACGGATTCCTTGACTTATGAAGTCACCCAAAATGGCAATTACACGTTTAAGGCGACAGGCAAAAATGGAATGTCGACATCGGTTCCCATTGAAGTGAAGAATATTCGTAAAACGTCAAGTTCGGAAAGCTATATTCCAGAAGGATTTTCGCATGTAGAAGGAGATGTGGAAACAGGTTTTGTGATAGAAGATGGTTATGGAAATCAATTTGTGTGGGTACCAGTTGCGTCTGGAAAATTGAGCAGAAGTACAATGATGGATACAAAGTACGAAGAAACGAATAGCACGGCGTCTGCTTTGGTGAATAGTGTAGCGCAAAATTATGGATTTTACATCGGAAGATATGAGGCGTCTTGTTATGAGGCAAATGGCAGAAAGGTGGCTAGTTCTATGAATGATAAAACGCCATGGACCAATGTTACTTATTCGGAGGCATTAAGAG
Organism: uncultured Clostridia bacterium; assembly: GCA_947649935.1. GTDB lineage: Bacteria > Bacillota > Clostridia > TANB77 > CAG-508 > Scatovivens. The sequence continues at coordinate 7,074 of CANSTR010000025.1, read as the reverse complement.
CGGTTACAGAGGCGAGTTCTGCGTTTGGCTATGAAGATTGCCAAGTGGCTTTGGTGAATAGTTATGCTTGGGATACGACATTAAATTGGATTGACCAATCAGCGGAAGGTTATTCAACAAGTCTAAGTTATGGCAATTATTCTGGTGAATTGAGAAATACGGGGGCAACTCAAACAGATTGCAAAAATAATATTTGCGATTTAGCAGGAAATGTAAGAGAATGGACGACAGAACTTTTCAAAAATACAGCGAACAAGACGCAAAGCAATACAACGAATACTGCCAATGTAACAGCGGTTCCTGAAACAGTGAATTATCGAGTGTTAAGAGGCGGAAGTGCCAATCGATTGGAGAAAACAGCTGGTAGTCGTATGGCGTATAAAGAAAGTGAATCAGAGGCATATTGGGGATTTCGCATGATTTTGTATAAATAAAAGAAAAATACACCATCCTAAAGAAAAAGGGTGGTGTTTATGTTTCGAAAATTGAGTAAAAATGTGGAGAAATTAAATCGAATGTTACAAGAGCAAAATATACAAGAACTGATTTATGTATTGGGAAGTCAAAAGGAAATGTTGAAAAGAAATTTTTGGGCAGGAGTCAGTCGAGGCGTTGGTATCGGCGTTGGTGTTACCATTATTACAGCGATTTTGGTGATTATTTTGCAAAAAATCGTCACCTTGAATATTCCAGTCATTGGAGAATACATTGCGGAAATCGTGGAAATTGTGGAGAAAAATGTTTAAAAATAACGATTGACGATTGTGAAAAAAATGGATATAATAACAGAAAGTGTATAATATTTGAAAAATTTAAAATAATAAAAAAAGCAAAGGAGAACGTTTATGGAGAAAAAGGAAAAAGAGATTAAGCAAGGCATCAAGCTACATTTAATCAAAACCGATTTATTTAAAACAGACATGATGTCTGTCATTTTGACCACGCCATTGACGCGCGAAAATGTCACGAAAAATGCGTTGATTGTCAGCATGCTAAGACGTGGAACTGCCAATTTGAAAACCCAAGTCGAAATTAGCAAAAAGTTGGAAAATTTGTATGGCGCCGGATTTGAATGCGGTGTTGATAAATATGGAGATAATCAGTTGTTGCGTTTTTATATTGATTCGATTAATGACCAATTCGCGTTTGACCAAAACGAAGAAATTTTGAAAAATGCACTAACTATTTTGTTGGAGATTGTTTGTAATCCGCTTTTGGAAAATGGCAAATTCAAAAAAGAATATTTGGATGTCGAAAAAGAAAATTTGGCAAGAATTATCGAAAGCAAAATTGATGATAAAGATTTGTATGCGTATGAAAATTGTATTTCTAATATGTATGGCGACCAAGGTTTTGGTTTGTATAAATATGGTTATTTGGAAGATTTAGAAGCAATCAATGTGGACAATTTGACAGAGCATTATCACAATTTGATTCAGAATTCAAAATTGGATATTTTTGTTTCTGGAAATTTTGACGAATCAAAAGTCGAAAAAATTGTTTGCGAAAATGAGAATATTCAGAAATTAAAACCAAGAATTGAAAATTATGTTTTAAACAATGAAATGACAGAAGACAAGCCAAAAGTCGAAAACGTCAAAGAAGTCATTGAACAGACGGACGTTGTGCAAGGCAAATTAGTGATGGGATTGGACGTTGCTAGCAAATGCGAAAAAGTGCAATTTAAAGCGATGTTATACAACATTCTTTTGGGAAGTAGCGCGAATTCGTTGTTGTTCCAAAATGTGCGCGAAAAGGCAAGTTTGGCGTATTCGATTAAAAGCGTGTATGTGAAGCAAAAAGCTAATATTTTTATTCGCGCAGGAATCGAAATTGCGAATTTTGAAAAGGCAGTGGATTTAATTAAAAAGCAACTCGAAATGATGAAAAACGGCGAATTTTCCGATGCCGATTTGGTGGCAGCCAAAGAATACGTAAAAGCCGGCATTAACGCCATTGAAACCGAGCAAGACACCGGCATTATTTATTACATTGGGCAGGAAATTTCCAAAACCAATACAACCTTAGATGACTACCGCAAAAACATCGATGCCGTTACGAAACAAGACATCATCGAAATTGCGAACAATGCCCAGTTAAATACAATTTATTTTTTGAAAAATTAAGGAGGCAAAATCATGCAAATTATTGAAAATAACAAAATTCAGGAAAAAGTATATACCAAAAAATTACAGAATGGATTGACCGTTATGGTCATTCCGAAAAAAACGCAGAAAAAATACATCATCTGGGGTGTCAAATATGGCTCCATTGATTTTCATTTTGCCATAGACGGAAACGAAATCACGGTTCCAGACGGCATTGCCCATTATATGGAGCACAAATTATTCGAGCAATCCAACGGCACCAACAGTTTGGATGTTTTAACAAGTATCGGCGTCAACGCCAATGCTTACACCACCAATAATCACACAGCCTATCTTTTCGAAGATTCCAACGACAAATTTTTCGACGCGTTGCCAGAATACATGAACTACATTCAAAATCCGTATTTTACCGATGAAAATGTCGAAAAAGAACGTGGCATCATTGAGCAAGAAATCATGATGTATGACGATTACCCAGATTGGAAAATTTACATGAATGCCATGAAAGCCATGTATCATAACAATCCAATCAACATTGACGTGGCAGGAACCAAAGAAACCATTGCTGAAATCACGAAGGAAAAATTGCAGGATGCTTACCATAGTTTTTATCGCCCAGAAAATATGGTCATTGTGATTTGTGGCGATTTTGAGCCAGAAAAAATCGTCCAAGAAATTGCAGGCAAAGTCACATTGCAAAATTTGGAACAAAAAGTGCAAAGGCTATATCCAGAAGAACCAGACGAAATTGTGCAACCAAGAATCGAAGCAGAAATGAACATTACGCGTCCACTTTTTATGATTGGTTACAAAGATAGCGTGGCATGCGAAAATCAAATCAAAAAGGAATTAGCGATTGATGTGATTTTCAATTTGTTGATTGGGGACAGTTCTACGTTGTATCAAGATTTGTATGAACAAGAATTGTTGCAATCCCAGCCAACGTTAATTTACGAAAACAGCGATACCTATTCGCATTTGTTAATACAAGGCCAAAGTCAGAAATACGACGAAGTCATCACCAAAATCAACGAGGCAATTGAAACATTAAAACAAACCGGAATCAAGCAAGAAGAATTTGACCGCATGAAGAAAAAGTTGTATGGCGAATACGTCAAAAGTTACAACGATGCCGAAAGTATTGCAACCAGTTTTCTCCAAAATTATTTTCGAAAAATCAATCCATTGGATTATTTCGAAGAATTTGATGGCATCACAAAAGAATACACGATGCAAATCCTAAAAGAGGTATTTGACCCACAAAAACAAATCGTATCTATTGTAAAATCCAAACAATAACCGTAGGGGCACGGGGCACCGTGCCCTCAACCAACCAAAAAAACACGCAACAAAACAAACAATACACAACACAATGAATTTCGCGTGACAAAATTGTGAAAATTATGTGAAATTTGCAACCGTAGGGGCGATTATTAATCGCCCGCTATAACGAAATTGTAATGTTTTATAGAAGATAAATTTTTTATTACAGCGGGCGACTGATAGTCGCCCCTACAGAAAGGACGCAATATGATTCGATTTCCAGGTTTACATTTGTTTATTTTGGTTGAACCAATTGCATTTACCCTATTGGGCATACCCATTTATTGGTATGCCATTTGTATGGTATGCGCCATTTCGGTGGCGGTTTTGCTGTGTTTGTTCCAAAAAGACAAATTTGGAATTACCAATGATTTTTTATTAGAGAGTTTGTTGATAGCGCTTATTTTTGGCTTTATCGGAGCTCGCCTGTATTATGTCGCATTTCATTGGGACGAATATGCGTATCATCTAGGCAAAATTTTGAATCTTAGAGATGGTGGCTTGGCGATTTATGGTGGTATTTTGCTAGGTGGTTTTGCGATTTTTTGTCGATGCCGAAAACAGCATATTAATGCCCTAGATGTTTTTGACCGCATTGCGCCATTTGTCGCGCTTGCACAATCCATCGGTAGATGGGGCAATTTTTTCAATCAAGAAGCATATGGCGAAACGACAACCAACTTTTTACGCATGGGAATCGACACTTCTGGTGGGTATTTGGAAGTACATCCAACCTTTCTTTACGAGTCCATCGCAACTTTTTTGATTTTCTTTATTTTAATCAATCTGCAAAAACAAAGAAAATTTAAGGGACAAATTGCCGATTTTTATCTATTTTTCTATGCCGGTATTCGAATGCTGATTGAGCCGTTGCGAATGGATAGTTTGCTATTCCAAAATTTCCGTGTTTCACAAATTTTGTCGATTGCAATTTTTGTAGTTTTTGGGAGTATTTTGTTGAAAAAATTCATAAAACATAGAACGGTTAGGCATGTCGCCTAAAAATGGTGAAAAATGTCTACGAAAAAGTATTCTAAATGTAGTTTTTTTATTGACATTGACGAATAAATGTGTTATTTTGGAGTAGAAGGAAGTTGGGGGACAAAAAGATGTAAAAAATATCATAAGAGGAGATAAAATTATGATAAATGATGAAATCTGTGAATTAAGAGAAAAGCTAAATAGAAGCATTGAAGCTGGGGAAGATTATGACATTATCTATAATTTAAGTGTGCAATTAGATGAATTGATTGCGAAATTTTATCGCGAGAAGGAGTTACTTAAAAAAAAGTAAGATAGCAAATTTGCTACCTTAAGTTTTATTTTTCAAACTCATCCAAAGATTTGAATTCATACCCCATATTTTTGGCTTCTTTAATCATGCTATCTAACATTGCTACATTGTCTTTTGATGTGCTGTGTAACAGAATAATGGCGCCATTGTGCAAATGGTCAAGAACTTTCTTTTTACCGTAGTCGCTTCTGCCTTGTTTCGAATTATCCCAATCATCGTAGGCATTGGACCACAAAACACTTGTGTAACCAAGGGATTGAACGAGGCTTGCAGTACGTTCACTAAACTCGCCCTTTGGCGGTCTAAAATACGTCATCTCATAACCTGTTATTTCATAAATGCTATTATGCAATTTCATAATTTCTTCTTTGATTTCGTCATCTTTCAAATTTGGCAGACAGGCGTGATTAACGGTATGGTTTCCAACTGTGTTGCCATATTGAATCATTTGTTTGACTAAATCCGTTGCGGTATTCACATAATGAGCTGTGATAAAAAATGTTGCTGTGATGTCATTTTCCTTTAAGATTTTCAAGATTTCTTCTGTGTAACCAGCCTCGTAACCAGCATCAAAAGTTAGATAAACGTACTTTTTATCCGGATTTCCCATGGCGATTCCGTCGTATTTTTCCAAAACTTTCAAACTATCTGCATCCAAAACAGCTTGCTCGTGATTTTCGCCACGTCTAAAGCCCCAAGCTAGCAACTTGTTGCTTAGTTCTTGATTTGCTTGAGACGCAATCGAAAATTGCAAAATACTAACTGCCAAAATCAAAAAAATAAAACTATAACGTATGATTCGGTCTTTCATTTTGCCCTCCTTTTTTATTGTTTTTACAACATATGCGATTTTAGCGAAAATATTATAAAAAAGCTATATTTTTTCTATTTACGAAAAATAATTTTTATGCTATGATAAAGAAAAGGGATAAAAGAGGTACGCTATGAATGGAGTAGAAGTTGTAGAAAAAGAAGAAAAAATCGAGGAAGAAAGAGTTAGAGCAAAAGAAAAAAAGCCATTTCAAATTTTAGGTTTTACGGTTTGGAGATTGTTGGCGTATTGTATTTTGTACAGTTTTTTTGGATTTTTGATTGAAACGATTTATGGCGCCATTACCAAGGGCGTAATTGAAAGCAGGCAAAGTTTTTTGTATGGTCCATTTTGTGGCATCTATGGATTGGGTGCTGTGGTGATGATTGTGTTTTTGCAATTTTTCAACAAAAATAACAATCACTTGTTTTTTGGTGGATTTATCATTGGTTCGATTGTTGAATATTTAGTGAGCCTGATTGGAGAAGTAATTCTGCATGTCAAATGGTGGGATTATTCCGATATGCCGTTTAACATTGGTGGCAGAGTTTGCATCTTTTTTTCAATATTTTGGGGACTGTTAGCGATTTATTTGATGTCCTATGTGAACCCCAGAATGGATAAAATGATTGATTGGTTTGCGAAAAAAATATCGATGGCAAAATTAAGAATCGTAACCCTACTTGTCACGATATTTCTAATATTGGATTGCTTTGTGACAGTATATGCGTTGAGCGTATTTTTCATTCGAAAAGTGCACGAAAATAATTTGAATGTGGCAAACAAAGAAGTGATTGATCTGGAATATGAGCGAATTTACGGAAATGAGCGCAAGGCGAATTTTATTGCAAAACACTTCAGCGACAGAAAAATGATTAAGACATTTCCTAATTTGAAAATGGAAGATGCGGAAGGAAATATTATTTATTTTGACAACTATGTAGGCGATATCGAGCCATATTACTATAAATTAAATTCGCATTTAAGAGGCGATTTAGTCAAGATTTTAAAACAGGAAGAAAAAAATATCTCAAATTAGCTTGAGATATTTTTTCTATTTTATTCGAATCAAAATTGCGATGGCTAGCAAAATAATTAAAATTCCAATGGCAATTAAAATAACGCATAGCACATTATTCAATCCAAGGTTGGCTTCTGGAATGGAAGAAACCGTGCTTACGCGTGCATTGGATTGATAGCTAGATGAAGAAGTTGTATTGCTATTTTGATTGTCTTCAAATAACATATCATCATTTGTAGTGTTGGTTTGTGTATCGTTTGTTGTTTCATTTGTTATATCATCATAAAGATTGGTGGTTTCTGCGTTTGCAATGTTTGTAAAGGTACAGAATAGAACCATCCCAATCAGAATTATTTTGGCAAATTTTTGCATGATTTTTTCCTCCTCCAATAGGTTACTTCTATCATACACAAAAATTTGCAAAAAGTCCATAGTTTTTGAAGAAAAAACATATTTTATTTGATTTTGTCCATTCAAAAAATAATAGCAACAAAAAATCAATATATAATTTATGCAA
>CANSTR010000024.1 GCA_947649935.1 uncultured Clostridia bacterium | reverse complement strand
GCAAAAAATAAATCAGGGTCGATGTGGGCATCGACCCGTACAAAATAAAAACGTGTAGGGGGAGGTCTTGACCAACCCAATCAATAGGAGAAAAAATATGAACAAAAAAATCGTCATTATCAATGGTTCAGGTGGAGTTGGCAAAGACACGTTTGTGGAATTCTGCTCAGAATTTGTGAAAGTGAAAAATATATCGTCTGTGGATAAAGTCAAGGAAGCGGCTCAAATTTTGGCAGGTTGGAATGGCGAAAAAGATGAAAAGAGTCGAAAATTTTTGGCGGATTTGAAACAGCTTAGCATCGAGTATAATAATTATCCTGAGCAATACATTCAAAGCCAAGCAGAAGATTTTGAAAATTCAGAAGACGAAAAAATCATGTTTGTTCACATTCGAGAGGCAAGTGAAATACAGAAAATTAAAGAATTGTTAGGCGCGCAAACCATGCTTGTGACGAGCAACAGAGTAGAGGCAATTACGACAAATGCAGCAGATGCCAATGTGGATGAATATGCGTATGATATTTATCTTTCCAATGATGGAACATTGGAGGAGCTAAGGGAAAAAGCAGAACAATTTGTGTTGATGGAGAATTAGATGGAAAAAATTGGTTTTTTTGGAGGATGTTTTAATCCAGTAACAAAAGCGCATGTGGAATTAATCAGAGAAGTCATTCAGAAGGAAAATTTGGACAAAGTCTATTTTGTGCCAATGGGAGATTTTTATGAAAAGCAAGATTTGATTTCTTTTAAGCAGCGAAAAGCAATGCTTGCATTGGCATTGCAAAATGAAGATAAAATGGAGATTTTGGAGATTTCCAATCAAAAAGAGAAAACGTATGCGATTGATACGTTTCAAAAAATCGATTGCCAATTTCCAGAGGTACAACGATTTTTTATTATGGGAACTGATAATTACGAAAAAATGCGCACTTGGAAAAATCAAGAATTGTTACAAAAATATCACTATATTTTGCTGGATAGAAACAAAGAAAGCATGAGCTCTACCATGGTGAGAAATAAAATTAAGCAAGGGGAAGATTTTGTAGAGCTTGTGCCAGAGGCGATTGTTGCGTATATCAAGGAAAATAATTTATATAAATAGAGGGGAGTCAATGAGAGGAAAAATTGTTAATTTGTGTATTGGTTGCATGAATATTTTGTTTGGCGTTTTGCTGTTTGTTTATACCATTTACATACCACAGGAAATGCTGGATTTGACCATTCAAGAATTGCGTGTGACAAAAGCCATTTTAAATGCCATTTATATCATTTTGGCGATTGTTGTTGGAATAGATATGTTTCAGTATCGTAATTGCGTGGACAATAGCAAGCTCAAAACAGGTTATTTGTTTGGCTTTTTTGCGCTGAGTTTTATTTTGATTAAGGAGCCTGCGATTGCTATTTTTACCATTATTGCAGGAATTATCATCATTCTTGAAACCTTTCGCGATACGGTTGTGGACATTGATAGCACGACAGCTATTTCGGTGATTGCGTTGGTGATTGTGGCGATTATGATTACCATGGGAGTTTCCTGTTTTTATAAAAATTTGGGGGCATATATCAAGAATCAGGAGAATAAAAATAATCAAGAATATACGACTGATTATTTCAAATACATCACAGAATTGGAAATTCAGGAGCCGTATATCAATGTGAAAAAAGAGGGAAAGTATGGATACATCACGCCAAATGGAGATGTGGTGATTGATTTTAAATATGATTATGCCAGCCCTTTTGTCAATATTACGATGTACAACAAAGATTTTCAGGTGGCGCTTGTGTGCGAAAAAGGCGTTTCAAAATTGATGATGAAAAATGAGAGGACTGTTTTGTCGTATTCTTCTGAATCGTCAGAAGAAAATTATGACGCGAAATGGCAAGAATTAGAAGGCATTTATACCAATACATTGGGACAAGGCGGGCAGATGCAAACAGAAATTCAGAAGCGAACTGACAATATGCAAAAAGTTGGAAAATATGAAGAATTATCCGATGATTATACGTATCGATACGATTATAACGAGGAATATGATATTCTCGTAACTCAGTCCAACTTGGGATTAGGCGACAAATTTGAGCTGGCAAAAAAGGAAAATTTGGGACTTCGCATTACGCTAGATTGCGAAAATCTTGATTATGATGAGAATTATCTGTATTTGTACAGCAATTTAACGATTCCATTTTTTGATGTATCCAGCAAAGAACAAGGCTGGTTTACGAAATATGGAAAGAAAAATACGATGACAGGCAAGGCACAAATTTTGGATTTTATCGATGATAAAATTTTAATCAAAAATTACAATGACAAAACCATCTATTTTATTAATGCCAACGGAGAGGCTGTATCAGATATATATCAAGCGATTTATATGGCGGGTGAGCAATACATTGTCAAAAATAGCCAAGGTCGTTATATGATAATTGGCAAAGATTTTGCGAAATCTTTCGAGGAAGAATTTGATTGCGTTGACCCTTATTTGGCAGATTATGGTTTATATATGATGGCAAATACGAATGAAGTCATTCCTTTTAATGATTATGGTTTTGCCAAAATGAATTGGAAATTGGTCAATCGAAATGGCGAAACGATGCTAGATGGAATTGAGCAGATTTATGGGAATTATTACCAGATTTCTACTGATAAATCGACTGCTTATGTGACAAGGTATGAGGAATTTTTGAAAAAATTGAAAGAAATCGAGTTTCATTTTGTGGGGGATAAATTTTATCGTAAATACTAAAAAAGCTTGAAATTTTTAAAACTTACGTGTATAATATAAAAAAACTAAATAAGGAGAAAATATGGCATTTTTTGATGAATTGAAACAAAGAGCAAGAATTAATAAAAAGACAATTGTTTTGCCGGAAGCAATGGATACAAGAATCTTGAAGGCAACGCAAATCATTTTGTCACAGGATTTAGCAAATATTGTGCTTTTGGGAGATGCTAAGCAAATTCAAGAAAAAGCGGCGCAAGAGCAAATTTGCTTAGAAGGCGCACAAATCATTGAACCACAGCTTTCTGATAAAGCAAAAAGATATGCGCAAAAATTATCCGAAATAGAGAAAACAATGGATGCCCAAACCGCCGAAAAATGGATTCAAAATCCTGCCTATTTTGGCATGATGATGGTGAAGTTTGGCGACGCAGATGGATACGTATCAGGCGCCATGAATACAACCAAAGATGTTTTAAAATTAGCAATGAAAATGTTTGAAAAAGTGGGAACGAAAATTCTGTCAACCGCGTTGTTGATGTTGGTTCCCAATCAAGAATATGGAGCGAAAGATGGCGTGTATTTATTTTCGGATTGTGCGCTCAATGAAAATCCAGGCTATTTGGCATTGTCTGAAATTGCGATGACATCTGCCAAGACGTATGAAAAATTTACGAAGCAAAAAGCAAAAGTTGCGATGCTTTCGTATTCGACATTGGGAAGTGCGAAATCAAAAGCCACCGAAAAAGTCATCAAAGCAACGCAAAGAGTCAAAGAAAAAATGCCCGATTTATGCATTGATGGAGAAATTCAATTAGATGTTGCGATTGTGCCAGAAGTGGCAAAAGCAAAAGCACCAGATTCGGACGTAAAAGGCGAGGCGAATGTGCTGATATTTCCAGATATCAATTCCGGAAATATAGGTTGCAAATTGGTGGAAAGATTGGCAAATGCACAAATGTTTGGACCGATTTGCCAAGGGTTGGAAAAGCCAATTAATGATTTATCAAGAGGTTGCTCGGTGGAAGGAATTGTTGGCACGATTTTGATTACTGCCATTCAAGCACAAAGATAAGGAGAAAGGATTGTTTATGGAATTAAATAAAGAAAACGTAAAAAAATTGATGAAATTAATCACATTTACTTTGGTGCTAGCTTTTTTGCTACGCAACATTGATATTGTAAAAAATGCAGTAGTTAGTATATTTAGTATTTTATCTCCCTTTTTATTGGGAGCGGGGATTGCTTTTATTTTGAATATTCCAATGAGCTGTTTTGAAAAATTATGGAAAACGAAAACTTCGAAAAAAGGAACTGTCAAAAAAAGCAAAATGAAAAGACCAATTAGCATTTTGATTTCGCTGATTTTGATTTTTTTCATCATTAGTTTTATCATTAAATTAGTGATTCCACAGTTGATTAGCGTGATTGTTATGTTTGCTGGCAATATTCCAGATTTGGCATATGATATTAAGGAATGGGCTTTGAGTTTGACACAGCAATATCCGGAAGTGCGCGACCAAATTAGTAGCATAGAAATCAATTGGGACCAAATCATTAATGAATTGATGAATTTTGTGAAAAATTTTGCAGGAAGTTTGGTGACATCTTCGATTGGGTTTGTGGTTTCTGTTATTGGAGGAATTTTCGATGCCATTGTTTCCCTTGTTTTTGCGATTTATATTTTGATGAGCAAAGAAAAATTGGCGGAACAATTGAAGAAAATTGTAAAAGCTTATTTTTCGGAGGAAAAAGCAAATTACATATTAGAAGTTTGTGCCTTGTCAAAAAATACATTTACCAATTTTATCACAGGCCAATGTACAGAAGCGGTTATTTTAGGCACTTTGTGCTTTTTAGGAATGTTGCTTTTGCGCTTGCCGTATGCGGCAACCATTGCCATTCTTGTAGGAGTGACAGCATTGATTCCGATTGTTGGAGCGTTTATTGGAATTATCATTGGAGCAATTTTGATTTTGTCCGTATCGCCAATCAAAGCAGTTATTTTTATTGTGTTTTTAGTGATTTTGCAACAAATTGAAAGCAATGCAATTTATCCAAAAGTGGTCGGAGACTCAGTCGGACTTCCTGGCATGTGGGTGCTTGTGGCAGTAGTTGTAGGTGGCAGTTTAGGCGGAATGTTAGGGTTGTTACTTGGCTTGCCATCTGTTTCTGTATTATATGCCATTTTCAGAAAAGATGTTTATAAAAGACTAAAATTAAAAGAAAAAAGTGCGTGAGAAATAAAAAACGAACTCCTTGTAAAGTGAACCCAAATTATTAGACAAAAAATAGTTTAATAAGGAGGGGTCATTTTTTGATGTTTTGAGTTTATTTGTGGTATGAAATATTACAAAAATGTAACAATAAGATTAAGTTTTTGTAACATAAAGCGTTTCAATTGACAAAAGATTGATAGCAATGCTAAAATATAGTTGTGTTAGTTGATAAATAGGAGGAGAACAAATGAAAAATCAAAAACGGAATCACACTAATTGCCTTGGTTGTAACCATTATTGTATTATTGATTTTGACAGGAATCAGTCTAAATTTAGTGACAGGCAGCAATGGGATTTTGCAAAGGGCGAAAAATGCTGTAGATACAACCAATGAGAAGGCAGTCCAGGAAAAATTGCAATTAGTAATGGCGGAATTGCAAATGGATTATTATGCAGGCGGCATGGAAGAAGCTACGTTTGCGGATTACTTGAAAACACATGATGTGTACAATTTGGCATCTGGCGAAATGTTTGTCTTTCAGTCAAAGGAGGATAATACTATTCGCGTTGAATATTACGGAAAGTCGGATAAAGAAATGGCAGATATGGAGCTGTTATTTGATTTGGCGACAAATGAAATAACAGTTGAGTCGAGCAATGGGGAAGAAAAGCCAACAAGAAAAAGTTGGACGGTGACGTATGATGCAAACGGCGGAACAGGCGAAGTTCCAGCAAGCCAAAAAATATTGCAAGGCGCCAATGTAAATGTGAATACAACAACAACGTTAACAAAACAAGGCTACAACTTTTTAGGATGGGCATTGAGCAACAGCGCAACAACAGCGATTACGAATTTTGAAATGCCAGAAAATGATGTCACATTATATGCCATTTGGGAAGAATGGGCTTTGGGAACGACGGTGATTTCAGGCACGAATTATGGTGAAAGTGTGAACTATACTGCAAACGGGGTGAGTGATTGGAAAATTTTCTCAAAAGATGGAGATAATATTTATTTAATAGCAGCAAATTTGGTAGAAGGAAGCAATCTACCGGTAAATGAAATGGTAAAAAATAAGGGAGAATTGATATATACATTAGATAACAATATGGTATTAGTAAATTGGATGATTGATTCAAGTAACTGGGGAAAGTTTGTAGATACAACGTATGCTGTTCAAGCAGTAGGTGGACCAACACTAGCTCAATTAGTAGTAAGTGTAAATGAAAAAATGGGAACGAGTTATACTGAAGATACAATTGTACAATCAGTATACTTAAGTGATAAGTTATACAAAATTAATAAATCTTGGTGGTTGGCATCAGTTCAAACAGAGGGAGTAATGTATATGTGGCTTGTTCACTCTGCTGGGCATATACCATTAGGTAATGTAGACTATGCTGTTACGCATGATGGGGGATGTGGAATCCGTCCATTGGTTCGTTTGAAATCTGATGTGAAAATGAATTGGAACGGAACAGCGTGGGATTTGAGCAATTAAAATTGTAGGGGCGATGATTAATCGCCTGTCGATAGGCATTATTTTATGCAAAAAACGTAGGGACACGGGGGCACCGTGTCCCAATTTTTGTGATACGTTTTCCCATTTTTGTGAGAAATAATTGAATTTTACGAAAAATGCCACATCGACGTAGAGGTGCCTAGCGTTCGATTCTAGCGATTTTACCCCTCTTGTGGTATGGTTACATTACCTGTTTTTAAAAAACGCCTTAAAATCGCTTAAAATGCGTCGCTGTTTTTTGATACCTATCAAAAAAATGCCCGGAAAAATAGCTAAAAAATCGTCTAATGCACGAAAAAGCACTTTTTAGTCATTTTTCTCTAAAAAATCAAAAAAGGCGCTTAAAACGCCTTAAAATGCGTTGCGTATTTTTTCAATGATACATTTTTGTAATATGTGAAAAACATAGGGGCGATGCCCACATCGACCCTGATATGAAAAATCAGTACAACAAGGTGGATGGAATTTTTTAATTAAATCAAATATGTAAAAATGAGTTATCGAAGATTTCTCGATAACTCATTTTTGCGCTATACTTCTTGTTCACCTGGTAATATATAATCAATAACACCATAGATTAAAGCACCAATAATAGCTGCCATCCAAGTGATTGAGTAACCTGCAACTAAAAATTGTGTTACATATAATGTAACAACTGCTAATACGAATCCAACAAAACCTTTACCAAATGCCATGGCATGCAATCCTGTGAATTTTACGATTAAATAATCCATAACGCTTAATACGACTGCAGCTAACGCCAAAGACCACCAATTGTTAATGGTGAAGTTTGGTGTGAAAAACGCAGTAATTCCAAGGATAATGGCTGCTACGACAAATCTACCGATGACCTGACCAACAGATCCCATGGTTGTATTGTTAGATTGTGTACGTGAATTGTTTTCCATTGTAAATAACCTCCTTAGGTTCAATTAATATTTATTTGAAATGTCAATTACAAAAAAATATTATAAGTATATTTTGATAATTTTTGTGAAAAATATGCATGTAAAAATAAATTTTTGAAAAGAGGTCGGTATTGTGCTAGTCATATTTTTAAGAGCGATTTTTTTGTATATTTTGGTATTGGTTGTGATGCGCTTTATGGGCAAACGTGAAATTAGCCAATTGCAGCCATTTGAGTTGGTGATTTCCATTATGATTGCAGATTTGGCGACAACGCCAATGTCTGATACGGGAACGCCGATTTTATACGGAATCATCCCGATTTTAGGCTTATTGATGATGCATATTATCATATCTGTTATCAATTTAAAAAGTATTAAAGTGCGTGAAATTATTTGTGGCAAACCACGCATTTTGATGTTTCGTGGCAAAATTGATGAAAAGGCAATGATTAAGGAAAATTTTACGATTAATGAATTGCAAGAAAGATTACGCGTGAATGGAATTTTTAATTTGGAAGATGTGGAATATGCAATTTTAGAAACGAGCGGTCAAATCACGGTGATTCCGAAACCAAACAAACGAGGAACGACGCCAGAGGATTTTGGAATCGAACCAGAATATGTTGGCATTTCGTATGATTTAGTAGTCGATGGAAAAGTGATGACAGACAATTTGGTAAAATTGGGCAAAGATTATAAGTGGCTTGCCAAACAAACGGAAAAATTTCACATGCGCCCAGAAGATGCGCTTGTTGTGGTTATCAGCGGAAATGGTAGCATTTTTTGTCAACGAAAAATGAAGAAAGGAGAGGCGTAACATGAGATTTATGAGAGAATTTATCATTATTATTGTTATCCTCATTATTGTTTTTACGATTGACCATATAACAGGAAAAAATTTGAGTGATTCGGTTGCTTGGATGCGTGATGGGATGATTAGCATCGAAAATAAATTGAAGGAAAATAACGAAAATGAAGCCCAAAATGAATTTTTTGAATTAAAGGAAAAATGGGACGAAGAGTGCGAAAAACTCTCGTTATATGTCGAACATAATGAACTTGAGAAAGTCGGAAATGATATTGTGATTATTGAATCGAATTTTCGTCAAAATGAGTCAGATGAATTGTTTGAAAATATTGCGGATTTGAAATATATGCTCAGCCATATTGAAGAAAAGAATCAGCTAAAACTCAAAAATATATTTTAAAAACTTGACAGAATAGCGTCAATTGTAGTAAAATAGATATTATCAAAATAATAGATAGAGGTGTCAATATGAATCAATATAGAACGTATCATTGTGGACAGATACGAGAAAAAAATGTAGGCGAAGAAGTGAAACTTGCTGGTTGGGTAGATACCATTCGTGATTTAGGTGGTGTCTTGTTTCTTGATTTGCGCGACCAATATGGTGTGACCCAAGTGGTGGTTTCGAGCGATGAATCAGCCGTTGATTTTGCAGCAAGAATTCCACTAGAATCAACAATTTCGGTTTCGGGAAAAGTGCGTTTGCGTGCTCCAGAAACAGTGAATGATAAAATTGAAACAGGAAAAGTAGAGTTGTTTGCTGACAAAATTGATATTTTGGGAAAGCGTACAAAGTCGCTTCCTTTTGAAGTGGCAAATCAGAAAAATGTAAGAGAAGATTTGCGTTTGGAATATCGTTTTTTGGATATGCGTTCTCGCAATATTTTGAACAATTTAAAATTGCGTGCGGAATTAATTCAATTTTTGAGAACGGAAATGATTGCGCAAGGTTTCTTAGAAGTGCAAACACCGATTTTGACGAGTTCATCCCCAGAAGGGGCACGTGATTATTTGGTGCCAAGCCGTGTGTATCCAGGAAAATTTTACGCGCTTCCACAAGCACCACAACAATTTAAACAATTGTTGATGGTGGGTGGAATTGATAAATATTTTCAAATTGCGCCATGTTTCCGTGATGAAGATGCAAGGGCGGATCGAAGTCCAGGTGAGTTTTATCAATTGGATATGGAAATGGCTTTTGCGACCCAGGAAGACGTTTTCGAAGTCATGGAGCAAGTGATTTATCATACCTTTACCAAGTTTTCGGATAAAAAAGTGATGGCGCATCCATTCCCACGAATTCCATATAAAGAAGCGATGTTGAAATATGGAACAGATAAGCCAGATTTGCGCAATCCGCTTGTGATTGAAGATGTGACGAATTTATTTGAGAAATTGGATATTAAAGTGTTTAACGGAAAAATTGTGAGAACAATTACGTTGCCAGATGGCGGAAATCAAACAAGAAATTTCTATGATGGCATGACAGAATTTGCGATTAACGAGTGCAAGGCAAAAGGTTTGGCGTGGTTGAAAGTTTTGGAAGATGGAACGTTGCAAGGTCCAATTGCGAAATTGATTCCAGATGACGTGCGAGAGGAATTGCTTGCGCAAACCAACACGAAGCCGGGCGACAGCATCTTTTTCATTGCGGAGAAACCGGGAATTGTGGAAAAATTGGCTGGCGAAATTCGCAAGGAAATTGGAATTCGCTTGAACCTATTGGATGAAAATGTGTTTTATTTTTGTTGGATTGTGGATTTTCCAATGTATGAAATTAAGGAAAATGGAAAATTGGATTTTTGTCATAACCCATTTTCGATGCCACAGGGCGGTTTGGAAGATTTGAATACGAAAGACCCATTGGAGATTTTTGCGTATCAATATGATATTGTGTGCAATGGAATTGAGTTGTCGTCAGGTGCGGTTCGAAATCACGACCCAGAAATTATGAAAAAAGCGTTTGCAATAGCGGGTTATGAGGAAAGTGAAATTGAAAACAAATTTGCTGCGTTGTATAATGCGTTTCATTATGGCGCACCGCCACATGCAGGAATTGCGCCAGGAGTTGACCGTATGCTTATGTTGCTAACTGGTGAAGAATCAATTCGAGAAGTCATTGCCTTTCCAATGAATAGCAAGGCGCAAGATTTGTTGATGAAGGCGCCAGGAAAAGTAACGCAAAAGCAGTTGGAAGAAGTGCATTGCCAAATTAAAAATGAATAAAAAAATAGTCATAATTCAAAAATCACCGCATATATATCATAGAGGTGATTTTTGTGGTTTATATTAAATTAGAAGAAAATGTGGACAAGTTTATGGCGAATTTCAGTGTTCCGAAAAGTATGAAAAAATTGCTTTTTAAATCGAAATGCAGAAAAGGAAAATTTGCCATTCAAAAAATAGATCGAATGGAATGCATCGTCATTCCAGAAGTCAATCGTAGGGTGCTTAGTCGACTTAAAATTTTGGCAGATATTCGTTGTTGGAACAATGTTTGCGTGTCCAATAATTTGCTAGAAAATGCGGATTTTTTGACATTTGCAAGCCAGAATTCTTTGAAAATTATGGATGGAAGATGGTTGTTTCAAAATATCATTGACCAAGCGGTTGAATGTTTGCTAGACAGTAATCATCAAAAATGGGAAATGAAAGAAGTGTCCATTTTATGCAATCATCCCAATGATACGATGATTGAGAAAATCAAAGAAATTGCGATGAAAGCCAAAGTTTGCAATGTTTTGACAGGTCAAATTAAGCAATTTCAGAAAACAGAAGAAGAAATTTATCGCACCAATGGCATTTTGCTGAATGTTTCGAGTAATTATAAAAAGGCTCTTTTGAAATCAAGTGTGATCATCAATTTTGATTTTACCAAAAAAGAGTTGGAAAAAAGATGCATTTTTGCGAAAGACAGCGTTTTGATTAATGTCAAAGAAAATGTGGAAATTTCGAAAAAATATTGGGAAGGCAAAAATATTACGTTTTTTGCCATTGATATGCCGACGAAATACGAAAGCTATTTGGAAGAATTCGAGGGATTTGATGAGAGTATTTTGTATGAAAGTTTCCTTTATAAAAATACCAGTTATCGAAATATCAAAAAAGAGTTATTGGAAGATGACTTGAAAATTGTATATTTATTGGATCAGAATCATGAAAAAATCGAAAACTTTTCTTTAAATTTGCCAAAACCACTTGACAAAAACGCAATTTAATTTTATGATAGTATCTAGTCTAAGGGAAGACTTTAAGGAGGATTAAAAATGGGAGAAAAAGAATTTTTATTAACACAAGAAGGATATGATAATTTAGAAAAAGAGTTAGAAAAATTAAAAACAGAAACGAGATATGAAATTGCGGAACGAATTAAGGTGGCATTAGGATTTGGCGATTTGTCCGAAAATTCAGAATACGACGAAGCAAAAAATGCGCAAGCTGCGAATGAAATCAAGATTGCAGAATTGGAAAATAAAATCAAATATGCGAGAATTATTGATGAATCAGAAATTGATACAAAATCGATTCAAGTGGGAAATGTCGTAAAAGTTTTGGATATGGAATTTAATGAAGAAATCGAATATACAATTGTTGGCTCCACAGAAGTGGATTTGGCACAAAATAAAATTTCAAATGAATCACCAATTGGGCAAGCATTATTGGGCAAAAAAGTGAAAGATGTAGTTGATGTGCAAGCACCAGTTGGGGTTTTGAAATTCAAAATTTTAGCCATCAAAAAATAAAGTTGGAAAAAATTGATTTGATATTTTGCATCAGTTTGGATACAATAAAATTAAGAGAATGGATAACGTTCTCTTGAATTGGAGGTATTCAAAATGTCTAGTAATAGCAAGTTAATATCTGAAAAATTAAAATATGAAATTGCAAAAGAATTAGGTGTTTATGACCAAGTAAAAAAAGACGGCGGATGGGGAAACGTACCATCTAAAACATGTGGTAATATTGTAACGAAAGCAATTGAAATTGCAAATCGTAGTGTTGAATAGGTAAATGGGCTGTAAAAAATTTTTACAGCCCGTTTAAATTTTCTTGAGAAACTCTTCTAGCAAATTTCGGAAAAAACAAAAATCACTTGTCTTAAAATTGAAAATATGATAAAATAAAAAAGAATGAAAAAATAGAGGTGAAAGTTAACATGAGAAAAAGTATCAATGTTACATTGTTTTTTAGTGTTTTAATGATTTTGTGTATGCCAGTGATTTCGCTGGCTGATGACGCATTTTTCGTGCCAGAATATACGTCAGAATATAAAGAATGGCAAACACTTTCCGAAGAAGAAAAACAGCAAGTGATAGAACCACAAATTTATGAAAATCCAGAGGATGTTGCTCAAGCGGATATCCAAACATTTTCGGCAGATAATAACATGGTAGGAAGTGGCTTGCCAACCAAATTTACGAGAAATGACTACGGAAAAGTGAGAAATCAAACGACCAATTTATGTTGGGCATGTTCTTCAGCAACAGTTTTTGAAAATAATTATCGTTTGACCAACTATCGTATCAAAGAATTTTCCGATTTACATATGGAATACATGACGTCCAAAACCTACAATAACCAAGGTTTTAACCGAGCTTATAATACAGGAGGCAACATCAATATTGCCCTTGCCTATGCGACCAATGGAATGGGAATTGTCGCAGATTCGGGCATCACGGCAAGCAATTTCAAAAATGCACAGCCAATTGCCAAAGTAAGCGATTATGAGATTATCTCCAGCTATCGTGTAAAAGATTATATTTACCAATATGGCGCAATTTCAGCCTATACGTGTATGGCAACAAACTATTTTTCAAGCTCAAACCTTTGGAACAATGCTGATTTGGCGTATTATTGCTCAAATTCCAGTGCCAAAGCAAATCATGCTATCACCATTGTTGGGTGGGATGACAATTATACGAATCCTGCATTTCCAGGTCAAAGAGGTGCCTATGTTGTGCTAAATTCCTATGGAACAAGTTTTGGAAAAAATGGTTTGTATTATATTTTTTATAACGATGTTTTTGTGAGAAATGCCAGCTTTTTTGCAGTCACCAAAACAGAAAATTGCAATTACAAAAATTTATATCAATATGATGAATACGGACAAACAGCCACAATTGGCTGGAGCATTTTAAGTGGCGGAACATACGCTGCCAATGTT
The DNA here is from genome assembly GCA_947649935.1 of uncultured Clostridia bacterium. Taxonomy (GTDB): domain Bacteria; phylum Bacillota; class Clostridia; order TANB77; family CAG-508; genus Scatovivens. The sequence goes on along the minus strand of CANSTR010000024.1, from coordinate 14,673 downwards.
TTCACCAGAAAAACAAGTCAGGCAGAAGATTTAACGGAATTAGGCATTTATTTTCCAACGACAGAAAATGTCACGATTTATGTAAATGCAAACGGAAACGACAAAAACAAAAATCATGCGACTTATGTATTTTCAAGCGATACAGAAAATCCAGGCTATCATACCGTAAAATTGCCAAAACCAGTCACTTTAACGAACAATCAATTTACCGTAATTGTACAATATCATGGCTACATGGGCGCAGAATTGGCTTCTACAGATGGCAATTCTTGGTGGTATACGATTTCTTCTAACTATGGAGAAAGCTATATTTCAAGAGATGGACAAAATTGGCGTGATTTAAAAACAGCCACAGAATTAGGCGGACGCTGTGCCAACGCGTGTATAAAGGCATTTACAACTGCTTCTTCTCATGCAAATCCAAGTATGGAAATCGAAGCTTATAGAAATTTGGCCAATTATGTTTTTGATTATCGTTATTATGCTGAGCATAATTTAGATTTATATCAAGCATTTGGTTATAATCAAACAGCTTTGAAAAATCACTGGGAAACTTATGGAAAAGCAGAAGGAAGAGCAGCTTCTTGTATCTTTGATGGCAAGTATTATGTGGCGAATAATGGCGATTTGCAAGTCGCATTTGGCAATAACTATACAGCCGCTTACCAGCATTTTATGGTATATGGTTATCGTGAATATCGAAAAAGTTCGTTGGAATATGACGGCAATTATTATAAGAAAAATAACGGTGATTTAGGAAATATGTCTTCGGTAGAATTAATACGTCATTATTCATTATATGGAAAATCAGAATTAAGACAAGCTAGTAACAATTATGATATTGTTCAGTATTTATTTGACAGCGAGGTATATGCGAAAATGAATCCAGATTTGACAGCAGCTTTTGGTTATAATGAAACACGCTTGAAAGACCACTGGTTACGCTATGGAATTGCAGAAGGAAGAGTTGCTAGTTTGGTGTTTGATAATAAGTATTATTTAACATTGAATACAGATGTGAAAAATGTATTTGGTAACAATTATATCGCATCTTACAACCATTTCGTGCAATATGGTTTTCAAGAGAAAAGGCAGGCAAGTAGTGTATTTTCTATTTCGTATTATCAAGAAAATAATACGGATGTGAAAAATACGTATGGTACCAATTGCTTACGTGCTTTAAACCATTTTGCGTTAGTTGGCAAAAATGAAAAAAGAGCAACCGCTAACAATTTTAATGTGGAAGCGTACCAACAAAAAAATGGGGATTTATACCATGCTTATCGAAATCAATATCAAATGTATTATATTCATTATATGCAATATGGAAGGCATGAAAATCGAGTTTGTAGATAGGGAAAAAAGATGCAAAATATCAAAGTTTTATATGAAGATAATCACATTATTGTGGTGGTGAAACCGAATAATGTTCCATCGCAAGGCGACAAAACGGGTGATGTGGATATGCTTACGATGGTGAAACAATATATCAAAGAAAAATATCATAAACCAGGCGACGTGTATGTAGGGTTAGTGCATCGATTGGACCGACCAACTCGGCGGAGTTATGGCGTTTGCGAGGACGTCCAAAGCGGCGGGACGCTTGAGTGAACAAATTCGAAACAAAGAAATGCACAAAAAATATTTGGCGATGTGTGATGGCAAGTTAGAAGAGGAAAAAGGCACGTGGAGGGATTTTTTGCTCAAAAATGAGAGAAAAAACACAAGCAAAGTCGTTTCAGAAGGGACGAAAAACGCCAAAGAAGCAATTTTAGACTATGAGGTGTGTTCCTATACATATAAAACAAATTTGTCGCTTGTAAAGGTTAATTTGCACACAGGAAGACATCATCAAATTCGTGTGCAATTTGCTTCAAGAGGGCATAGTTTGTTTGGTGACCAGAAGTATGGAACGCGTGGAAGGCGGAAAACAGTTGAGATTGTGGGCATATTATTTAAGTTTTAGGCATCCAGTTACAAAGGAAATCATGGAATTTGAGGAAATGCCCAATTTTTAAAACGAAATGGTAAAAGTTGTCATAAATTTCGAAATCCTGCATATATAGTAATATGCTTGAAATAAGGAGGAGAAGTTTATGAAAAAATTTTTGATTGGCGTTTTAATTGTTGGGACAAGCCTTAGTGTGGCGTTGTTAGTTCGTTTATTGTACCAATTTGTGACGGTTTTGCAGACATTAAGTGGCGGATGATGTGAAAATAGAAAGGAAATAGAGTGGTGGAAATAGCAAAAAATTGGCAAGAATATGAAATATTAGATATGGCAGATGGCGAAAAATTGGAAGTGTGGAAAAACGTGAAATTGATTCGTCCAGACCCGCAAATTATTTGGAAAGAGAAAACGCATCCAGAATTATGGAAAAGCGCGGATGCTCGTTATAACCGAAGTAGCCAAGGTGGCGGTGGTTGGAAGTATGCCAAAAAAGTTCCACAAACTTGGCAGGTGCATTATGGAGATTTGACGTTCAATATTAAGCCAATGGGATTTAAGCATACTGGCTTATTTCCAGAACAGGCGGTGAATTGGGATTGGATGATGCAGAAAATCAAAGAGCAGAAGCGTCCGATTAAAGTGCTGAATTTGTTTGCGTATACGGGTGGTGCGACAGTGGCTTGTTTGGCTGCTGGTGCCAGTGTTTGCCACGTCGATAGTTCCAAAGGAATGACGGAATGGGCGAAGGAAAATGTGAAGTCATCAGGGCTGGAAAGCAAGCCAGTTCGATTTTTGATTGATGATGTGAGCAAATTTGTGCAAAGGGAAATCAGAAGAGGCAATCAGTATGATGCGATTATCATGGACCCACCGTCTTACGGAAGGGGCAAAAATGGGGAAGTGTGGCAGTTTGAAAGTGGAATTGCGGACTTGGTCGAATTGTGCACACAAGTTTTGTCACAGGCGCCCTTATTTTTCTTGATTAATTCCTATACAACTGGTATTTCTGCGAAGGTTTTGGAAAATATTTTGCGTTTGAAATTGAATCTTAAAAAAGGAAAAATTTCCTCTGGCGAAATTGGATTACCAATGAAAAATTCAGAATTGGTATTGCCTTGCGGGATTTTTGGAAGATGGGAAATATAAAGAGGGCAACGAGAAGCCTTCTTTTTTATACAAAAGTATTGATTTTAATTAGCTGGATATAGTATAATAAAGAAAAGATTTTGCAAAAAAGGAGAAATTATTGCAAAATGGAACAAGAAAAAAATAGGAATAAGAAAAAAATAATAATCGTATCCATTGTTTTTTTGCTGGTTTTATTGATTGCGACTTATACGGTGTATTGTTATTATGTAAAAGGCCCAAAGCCCAATGTTTCCAAGGAGGAGTTGTTTGCAAGTATTGCCAATCACGATTTAAAGTTTTTTGCAGAAAATGATTTATATGTCAAAATCGCGGACAAATTAGCAAATCAACCCTATGTTTCTGATGCCAATATTACGTTGTCGAATACAATGGAAAATAACATGTTTTCAGATTTGGATTTGTCGAAATTTGAATTCAGTTATCATGTCACAAACAATCAACCCCAAAGCAAGAAATATGTGCAATTTGTCACGAAATATGCGAGCAATCATTTGTTGACATTGGATTTTATTCACAATCAGACGCAATTTGCCGCCAAGTCGGATGAAATTGTGAATCGTTATGTTGGGCTAGAGAGCAAAAATTTACCCAATATTACGTCAAAATTATGGAATACGCAAGTGGATTTTGTTGCTTTGAAAAAATTGAACCATTTTATGACACAGCGAGAAATGGTTGATTTTTCGACAATTTCCAAATCAAAAGAGATGGCTGATTATGGGGAAATTTTTAAGAAAAGTGTTAATGCAGAGCAGATTTCGAAAAAAGAAAATGTGGTCATAACGTTTGATTCAGACCAAGTGAAAACGACAGAATACACGATTTCGATGGCGCCGAATGAAACGAATCAGTTTTTGCAAGAAATTTCACAAAAAATCGGAAATGACCAGACAATCTTACCAGAATTGGTGGTCACCAATATTCAAAATTTTGAGGAAGATAGCGAGATTCTAGAATATCATGACAATGACAGCGAACCAACAGAGCAGACGACGCAAATTCCTGCAGAGCCAAGCAATTTTGAATCTTCCCTTCCGATTTGGTCGATTAATTCGACGACGGAGAATACGACAATCACGCCAGAAAACACGGTCAATACAGTGCCAGTGCAAAATACAACCAATTCAACTGTGCAAAATACAGTCACAGAAAATACAACCAATTCTGTGGAAAATACAGTTGTTGAGGAAAATAGGCAAGAAACGCCACCAGCCGAAGAAATGCCAACTGATACAAATCAAGAAACACCAACCGAAAACGAAATAACACAACCAGAAGCACAGCCAGAGCAAACCACAAATGAAACGGTTCCATTGGAAGATGAAAATTTGAGACCACAAGGGTTTATCCAAGTCAATGAAAATAGTGAAAATGTAGAGAATGATGAAGAAACACAAGATTTTGTGGTAGGAGAAAATTGGGAAGAAACGTTACAAAATATTGTTAAATTGTCAAATCAAATAGATTGGAAAACGTATTTATTGACTGGTGCCAAGGCAAATTTTTCGCAGGACGAATTGGTGGCTAGTTTGCAAGAAATGTTAGCAAAGGAAATCAAGGAAAATCATAGCTTAGTGATTAAGGCATACACGAGCGAAGACAAGCTGGTTAAGCTGAATTTTCAAGTTCCAGAAGTACCAAAAAGTTTGGATATAGAAATCGTCTCTAGAAATGACCAAGAAAAATACTTAAATCTCACCTTTTTAAAGGGGCAAACAAGTGAGGCGAATGGCTACAAAATCAGTTTGTACAAAAAAGTTGCAGACGCCAATGTGAAAAATACGATGGATATTCATAAAGTAAGTAAAAGCAAAATTATACAAAAAACGAGTTTGAATCTAGAAATCAGAGGCACCGTTCATTCGAAGAAATACACGACAGATATGAGTTTTCAACATTCGGATAATGCAGGAGAAATCAAAGTGAATGCAGATGCCACGTTGAATTTTGATGCGGCAGTTGATGTGGAGGATTTGAATGAGGAAAATTGTTTGTTGCTAGATACGTTATCAGAAGAGGAATTGGCGCTTGTGAATCAGCAAATTAAGGAAAAAACGGTTCAGGTTTTGAGAGAGAAAAACAAAAACTTGAATTTTATTGACACCAATCATTCTAATTTGATTGTGCAACAGACGGGAACACAAGAAAATCCAGCACAAAATGAAGAAGCGAAAAATGTAGCAAGACAAGCATTGATTGACACAGTTAAAAATAAAATGAGAGAATTTTTGGATGCTGGCTCCCAATTAAAATTGCAAGATTTGGAAGGTTTGGAGATTCCAGATTATGCAGTCGAAGTTTCGATTAGCGAAAATTTGGCATTGATTACAGTGAATGGATTTCGCTTTACGATTGATGCAGATTTTAATTTGTCAGATTCTTAAAATGAGGAATTGTGTATGAAAAAGGGAATAGAAATAGGAACCATTTTATTGGTAGTTGCGGTTGCAATCGTTGGTATGATTGTTTTGGGAAAGATGAGAAGTCCGAAGTTAGAGGCAAATGGAAATGTTTCGAATATGGGCTTGGTGTTGGAATACCAAGGCGTAATCTATTACAATAAATATGAAAAAGGAATTTTTGCAGTCAAAGATGGAAACGAAACAAGACTCACAGAGGAAACCGCGTATTGCCTAATGGCAGAAAATGGCAAATTGTATTATATGACAGTTGCTGATTTTAACAATGTTGTGATAAAGTCAATTGATTTGGAAAGTGGCACTGTCAAAAATATTGCTACTGTGTATACATCCATGAGCAAATTTTTTGTGCAAAACCAATGGATTTATTATTTCACCAATAATGGCGAAAATGGAATTTGCAAAATGGACAGCAATGGCGAAAATGAAACGATGATTTTGTCTGGAAATGTGCAGGATTTTCAATTGGAGGATAACGAAATTTATTATGTTGATGAAACAGGTCAAATTGGCAAATTTTCATTAAAGAATGAGGAAAATAGCGTTCTGAGCGAAGCAGCAGGAGCGCGAAAAATACAGGTGGTGGATGACTGGATTTATTATTATGCGCAAGAGGAAAATGCGTTGTTTCGTGTGCGAACAGATGGCAAAAAACAGGAACTTGTATCAGTGCTGATTCATCATGAAACCTACAATGTGTGCGGAAAATACGTATATTATTTTGATGCAGAAAATCAGAAAATTGCAAGAATGCGATTGAACAAAAGCAACCAATGCGATGATATTGTGAGCCTAGAAAGCGCAAGAACCAAGCTGAATGTGGCAGGTGATGTGTTGTATTATTTGGATAAAAGCAAGGATGAATCGCAGAATTATCAAATGCACCGCGTCAAATTAAATGGGGAAAAAATGCAAGATGTAGAATATTGAGAATGGGAGAAAAATATGGAATTAGGTACAGTTGTATATCAAAATGAAATTTATAATTTAGATTATATGACGTCAGATGAAATTTCAGCGCTTTTCCATCTTGTAGAGCAAAATACGAAAGAGGAAAATTGTGTTTTAAGTGCAAAATTAAGGAGTGTGTATGCCAATCGATTGACGCAGGAAATCGTTCGCCAAAAAGTAGGAAATCAGTTAAATTCTATGAAAGCGAGCATTTTGAGCATTCACCCGAAATTTCAGGAAAAGTCGAAAATTTATGAAAAAGTGAATGCAGAAATGTGGCAAGAATTAGAAGAATTTGAGAAAGTTTTGAAACGATTTGCAGATATCTTTGATGGCAAAATGCAAGAATTGATTTACCAGAAATTGGAGTTAGAATTGAAATGGTTGGGTGCAACTAATCAGGAAAAACTGAAAAAGCAAATTCAGAAGAATGCGAAAATGCAAAAGCATTTGATGGACCAAAAGCAAAAGCAGATTTTTTCCGCGATGGAGGTGGGGAATAACGCCATTGCAGTAGGTGTGAAAAAACGTAGAAATATCAAAAATATTGCGAAATTCTTTCATTGTAAATTTAATCCATACAAGGTGATACAAAAAAATGTGCTAGAGCCATTTGGGCATAGAATTGATGAATTTAAGGTCAATCAACTAAAAAAAGTGGATGGCAAAGCAAAGGAATTTGATTTTGCGAAAATCCAAGAAAAGATTGAGGAGATTGTGAAGAAAAAATAAAATTAAAGGAACATAAAAAAGATATTAAGATTAAAAACTTAATATCTTTTTGCTTATTGAAAGTCGGTAAAGCGCACTATAGAGGTACTTTTCAAAAAGAACTTGCTTTTTGGGGTAAACTATGGTATAATATTAGTATAGGTGAAGAGTGCACCTATAGCAGCATGTATTGTAATCAATAATTTGGTTACACAAAAATGATTTGTTAGAGATTAAAAAGGAGGCAAGATGATTATGAAACAAGTAAAAAAGTTTATGGTCATATTGGTAGTAGTAATGTCATTGCTGTTTAGCAATGTGCAGACTATTCCAGTTATGGCACGGGAGAATGTTGTAAATCAAGAAGAGACTATTATCTATAAGGTGTTTTTTAGAAATTTGTCAGTGGGGCAAACATATACAATGAAATTTGACGCTCCATGGAGTTTTTATAATGGTGTAGAGGTAAGTGGTAACAATGTAAAAGTGAAGGCACGGGGAGCAAGGAATCTACAAATAAAAGCTCTAAAAAAAGGAAAATCTGTTATTGAAGGTTGCTTGTATGCTAATAATAACTTAAAAAATGTCAGAATACAGGTTAATGTTGTTGGAAAGAAACAGAAAGTGCAGCTTCCTGAAATTGAGCAGACAGAAATTGTGGAGAAATCTGCTAATTTGGAAGTTGGTCAAACAAAGCTTTTTTCTTTCAAGAAGTCATGGTTATTAAGGATGATGATGACTTCTAATAGTGAAATTGTTCAGATAAAAAAAGTTGGTTCTAATGGAATTCAGCTGAAAACTTTAGCTGAAGGTAGTACTGTTGTAAAAGCACGTCTTCGCAAAGGAGCATTTGCAAAAGACGTAAAGATACGTGTTAAAGCTCAAATAATTCCAGAAGCAACAGCTACTCCAGTAGCAACACCAGGTGCAATAACAACGTCTATACCAGAGGTGACAGCTGAACCGACGCCAAAGGCTACGGCAACAGTAACTCCAGTTTCTACTGCAACACCAAAGGCTACGGCGACAGCAACATCTGTTGCCACTGCAACTCCAGTTGCAACAGAAACACCTTCTGGAGGAGGGGGGTATTGGTACATTCCAAGTAAAGTACCAAAGCCAACCCCAACACTAGAGCCTGAGGCAACAGCAACACCAGAACCAACGGCAACGCCAGAGCCAGAGGTGACAGCAACACCAAAGCCAACCCCAACCCCAACACTGGAGCCTGAGCCAACAGCAACACCAGAACTAACTCCAGCTCCGACCCCAGAGGTAACTCTAACTCCGGAGCCAACAGCAACACCGAAGCCAGAGGTAACTCCGACTCCAGAGCCAGTTCATACACATGAACCAGCTCCAGAAGATTTGGAGTATGTGTGCCAGGAGTCTAATGAAGATGGGACACATACACTGGAAGGTTCTTATGAGTGTAGCTGTGGGGAAACAATAGTTCTTACAAAAGAAGAAGATTGTGAATTTGAGGAGACAATAAAAAGAAACCCAACAATGCATAATCTCGACAATATCCATATTGTTGAGATGGATTGTAAGGTATGTTCTTTCCACAAGGAGGAAAATGCTCCTTGTGTGCCAGATAATGTGAACTATTATTTCTATTATCTGAGTCAAATTTACATGTCTTATCATTGCACCGTGTGTGAAAACACATGCAATCAGGTACCACACTTTTTCCATGAGCTTGGGGAAGAGTGGAAGTATCATGATGAAAACACTCACAGAAAACAGTGTGAATGTACCACTGAAGCAGGGCGCCAGGAGGAATATCATGATTATGCCCTTGTGGAAGGCGTAGATAATATGATAAAGTGTACAGGATGTGGACATGAGAAGGAAGTTGAACCACACCAGCATGGATATGGTTTTGCTGGCAAATGGGAAGTAGGTCTAATGGACTTGGTATTAAGTCCAGCGTATGATGAATTGGTAGATAAGGGGCAAATAAAGAATCCATATCCATCACCAAATGCCTACTGCTCCAAGTATGACTTTATATGTCATACTTGTCAGGCAAGGTATTCGTGTTACTTTGCGCATTCGCGCAGAGAGGATGGCACATGTGCGAGAGGTTATTGCGACCACATGATGCTTGACTAGTTAATTGACACTCTAACAACTCTAATAAATCATTTTTGGGGAGGCAATGTTTTATCGCCTCCTTTTTTTATGCAATAAAAACAAACTCCAAAAAAGTTTGCAGACTTTTTGGAGTTTGTTTTGCCTATTTTAGTTGTTATTAAATCTTTGTTGTTTTCTAGCTTTTCTGCACTCTGGGCAGCGAACTGGTTGATTATCGAAACCTTTTTCTGCATAGAATGCTTGTTCACCAGCTGAAAAAACAAATTCAGCACCACAATCTTTGCATACTAAAGTGATATCTGTATATTCATTGTTCTCCATCTAAAAACCTCCTTTTTAAATTTGAATTTGAATTTTTAACATAAACCTATCTAAAAAGAAGGGGAATATATAAAAATCATTCATAAAAACAACTACATTATATCATAATAAAAATAGAAATACAAGCAAAATTTAAAATTTTTTTATTTGATAAAACATAGACAATTTTTCTTTTATAAGATATAATCTTTTTAAGATAGAAGGGAGAATGCATATGAAGAAAAAGAGTTTAATTTTTGTATTAATTCTAGTGGTAATTGTACTGATAGGCTTATTTTTGATTAAGGGAGGCAAAAGGACAGATGTTTTTTTGCAAAGCTATGTTATTTCAGAAGATGGAAAAATAGCAAAGTTAAAAGTTGGCGTTTCGAGTAGTTCTGGTTATGTTCGCAAAATGGAGGTTGAAGAAAAGGGAAATCAGCAATATGTGACTTTTTATAGCACGTTTGGAATCAATCAAAAATGGGGCGCCAAAGATGAATTTGAACTGGAATTAAATCCAGCTTGTGACGAAATTTATTTTAATCAAGGAGAGAATAATGCGCAATTGGTGTTGCAGAAAAATGACGAGAATGAGTGGGAGCAAAGCTCAAAACAAAGTAAACCAGATGAATCGAATGCAGAAAAAATGAAAATTGCATTGTCACTAGAAGATAAGGTGGACGATAATACAGCTTGGTGTGGCACGTTTAATTTGATTTGGAATGATTTGAAAAACGATTTGGCAAAACAAGATATTGTGTTTACGCCACAACCTAAAATCGTAGAAAATTTGAACAAAGGCACTTTTAATAGTTCCCATTTGGCGGAAGAAAGTTATTATAAAGTGTATGGAACGCCAAGTTTGGAATTGAAGGCGCAAATTGAGAAAGCGATTTTAGAGAAATTTAACGAAACAAGCGATATTTTGGACGATTTTGATTGGAATCAATATCACCCACAAGATTATTTTTTGTATGCAATGTTGAAAAAAGAGTTTGAATTCCCGAATGTATTTACTGAATTGGAAAATGGTCAATTTGGAAAATATGAAAATGTGAAATATTTTGGAATTGATGAAACGACGGAGGAGCAAGTACGAAATCAGGTCGAGGTTTTGTATTATGATTCCAAGGAGAATTTTGCTGTAAAATTGTTGACGAAAACGAATGATGAAGTCATCATTGCAAGAGGCAACACAAAAGACACATTTGGCGAAATGTATCAGGAAATTTTGCAAAAAAATGAAAATTATGATGGCAATCACGAGTTTAGTGAAGGAGATGTTTTGCAAGTGCCAAACATCCAATTTGATTTAAAAGAAGAAATTCGAGAAGTCGAAAATCAAGAATACGAATTTTCGGATGGCACGGAGCATTATATCGAAAAAGCATTGCAAACGATTCAATTTGAGTTAGACAAAAAAGGCGGAAAAATCAAAAGTGAGGCAGGTATGATGACGCGAACTCTTTCAATGAAGGAGCCAGGAGAACCAAGAAATTTTGTTGTGGATGATACATTTACGATTTTCCTAAAGGAGCAAGAGAAGGAGTTGCCATATTTCGCGGCGAAAATAGCGGATATTACTAATGTGCAAAAAGATGCACAAAAATGACATTTTGTCAAGTTGACATAAATATAAAAATATGGTATAATAAAAGGTGAGGGATATTTTTAAAATATCCCTTAATTTTATGGGTAAAAAATTGTCGAACCCTTCTTCTTTTTCGACAGAACTTCCTAAGATTCTTCGCAGGAAAAACAAGGACAAGCAGCGAATATTAAACTAACAAAAGATAAGGAGGGATAGATTTGAATGTAAAACATTTTATGGAGGACAGGTTGTTGGTTTTTGAAATAACCGAAGATTTGGACCATCATAGTTCAGAAATCATTAGAAGGAGGGCAGATTATGAAATTCAAAGATTCATGCCGAAAAGAGTTGTATTTGATTTTAATCGCGTTGTATTTATGGATAGCGCCGGGATTGGACTCGTGATTGGGCGCTACAAAACAGCAAGCAGTTTTGGTGGAAAATTGGAAATGATGCATGTGAATGAAAATTTGAGAAGAATTTTTGAAATGGCTGGCATTTTGAAAATGATTCCGATTGTAGAATCTTTAGAAAAAGAGAAAATTGGTTAGGAGGAAAGTATGGAAAAACAAGTAAAAAATGAAATGAAAATTGAGCTTTTAAGTAAATCAGCAAATGAGGCGTTTGCCAGAATTAGTGTGGCAGCATTTGCGTCGCAGTTGGACCCAACGATTGAGGAGATTGCAGATATTAAAACTTCGGTATCAGAAGCGGTGACCAATGCAATTATTCACGGGTATAATAATACAGAAGGAATTGTTAAGATTAAGGCAAAATTGTATGAAGATGAAATTGAAATTGAGGTTTCCGATACGGGAAGTGGAATTGAAAATATTGAGGAAGCGCGCGAGCCATTGTATACCACAAAAGGAAATTTGGAACGCTCAGGCATGGGATTTACCATTATGGAAAATTTTATGGACGAGTTGTCGGTAGAATCCATTGTTGGGCTTGGTACAAAAGTTGTGATGACAAAGAAAATCAAGAAGGAAGGTACTACATATTAAATGGGAGGAGTGCATGTATGATAAGGATAAAACTCTTATTCAAAAGGCGCAAAGTGGAGATGAGGAAAGTTTAACCAAATTAATTGAAGAAAATAATGGCTTGATTTGGAGCGTGGTGAGGCGATTTTGGTATCGACAAATGGAGCCAGAAGATTTGTATCAAATTGCTTGCATTGGATTCATCAAGGCAGTCAGACGTTTTGATTTTGCTTATGAGGTGGAACTTTCAACGTATGCGGTCCAATATATTTTTGGAGAAATCAAAAAATTTTTGCGTGATGATGGAATGATTAAAATTAGCAGGCATATAAAAGAAACAGGGTTTAAAGTAAAAATTGAGTCCATCCATCAATTGTTGTATGAAGATAGCAATTGTGAAAAACAGGAGCAAATTGCTTTAGAAGACCCAGAAGAAAAAATGATGAACAAAGTCCTGATTTCTACTTTGTTAGACCATCTAAAAATAAGAGATAAGGAAATTATAGAGTTGCGCTATTTTAAAGAAAAGACGCAAATGGAAGTGGCTGGAATTTTAGGAATTTCGCAAGTGCAAGTTTCTAGAATTGAAAGGCGTTTATTAAAGGAATTAAAGCAAGAATTGGTTCGAGGAGAGGCGATCGTTTGAAGAAAATTTTAATGTATATTGTGTTCGTGATTGTTTTGATGATTACGATGCCAATTGTTTTTACAGATAATTTTAGTAAAACAGAGCAAACATCAACGCAAGAAACAACGCCGACCTATGAAAAGGCGGATTATGGCGATTTGAATACCATTCGTTTGTTGCATCAAGATACAGGGCAGGTCGAAGAATTGGATTTTGATCCATATTTGTATGGCGTTGTGTCAAGCGAAATGCCGGCAAGTTATGAGCTGGAGGCTTTGCGCGCCCAAGCGGTTGTTGCAAGAACATATACCATTTATAAAATAGTCAATGGTAGCAAACATGAAAATGCAGATATTTGCGATAGTTCGCTTTGTTGCCAGGCATGGATTTCGAAGGAAAATCGTTTGGCGCGTTGGGAAGAAAATGTCAGGGAAGAATATTGGAATAAAATTGTAGATTGCGTGGATTCCACAAGTGGCAGATATGTGACGTATCAAGGGCAACCGATTAACGCGTTTTTTCACAGCAACAGCGGTGGTTTGACGGAATTGCCGGTAAATGTTTGGGGTGGCAGTTATCCGTATTTGCAAGTGGTGCAGACGTCTGGCGAGGAAGGTTACAATGGTTACAGTTCTGAAGTCGAAGTTTCTAAGGATGAATTGATTCAAAAAATGTTGGCCAAATATCCGAATTTTGAGATTCATTTTGACGAAGTGAATTGCATCCAGATTTTGGATTTGACGGAAAGTTGCAGAGTGAAGACGATGAAGATTGGAAATGTGAGTTTATCTGGAGTGGAAGCGAGAAACATTTTTGGGTTGAAATCGGCGAAATTTGAATTTGAAATTGTGGAAAATGTTGTAAAATTTCGCGTGATGGGCTATGGTCACGGTGTTGGGCTGAGCCAAAATGGAAGTGATGTGCTTGCCAAGCAGGGCATGACGTATGAGCAGATTATTCAGCATTATTATAAGGATGTGGAAATTAAATAATTTTGTAGGGACAGACCTTGCGTCTGTCCTGAATTTTTGGTATAATAGATTTATGAAAAGAAATAGGAGAAAAAGATGAGCGAAAAAAACAAAGAATATCAATATGATGACATTGTATATGGTAGAAATGCGGTTTTGGAATTGTTGAAATCTAATCGAGATATCAATAAAATATTTGTGGAGCGCGGAGAGAAGTATGGTTCCATCAAAGAAATTATAGCCAAGGCAAAAGAAGCAGGCGTGATAATTGCAGAAGTGGAAAAAGCAAAATTGGAGCGTATGACGAGTGAAAATCATCAAGGCGTGATTGCAATGGTGCCACCATTCGATTATTGCGACATAGAAGATATTTTGGATTTGGCGAAAGAAAAAGGTGAAAATCCATTTGTTGTCATTTTGGATGGAATTGAGGACCCCCATAATTTAGGAGCCATTATTCGAACAGCTGAAACAGCTGGTGTTCACGGAATTATCATTCCGAAAAGGCGAAGCGCAAGTGTGAATAGCACGGTTAGCAAAGTGTCTGCAGGTGCAGTCACTTATATGAAAGTGGCGCGTGTGAATAATTTGAAGGATGCCATTCGTCATTTAAAAGAGGCAGGTTTGTGGGTCATCGGAACAGACGGAGAAGCAAAGGAGTTTTACAATCAGCTAGATTTAACAGGACCAATTGCGCTTGTAATTGGAAGCGAGGGCTTTGGTATGAGTAGGCTTGTGAAAGAAAATTGTGATGGTTTGGTCAAAATTCCGATGAAGGGAAAAATCACTTCTTTGAATGCCTCAGTAGCAGCTGGAATCATGATGTATGAAGTTGTTAGACAAAATGCAGGAAAATAATCCTCGGTTCAAAAAAATAAAGCAACAAAAATAACATAAAAAAATAGACACATA
>CANSTR010000023.1 GCA_947649935.1 uncultured Clostridia bacterium | reverse complement strand
CGACTGTAACATTTAGCACAACATCAACACTTCAAATTCAATGGTGTACAACCCAGAGCACGAACGACAGCGACTGGACAACAGGCACATCAGCCACAGTTCCTAGCGGAACGACGATTTATGTCAGACTTTGGGATGGCACAAATGGCGGAAGTTCATATTTGGCGCATACGCCGATTTTGACGTATCAAGTAAGATACAATGCTAATGGTGGAAGTGGCACGATGGCGAATAGCACACACATGTATAATCAAGCACAAAACTTAACAGCAAATGGATTTACAAAAAATGGCTACACGTTTGCCGGCTGGGCAACAAGCGCAGATGGAGCAAAAGTTTATGAAGATAATCAAACTATCACAAATTTAAGTAGCATCAATGGTGCAACAGTGAATTTGTATGCAAAATGGAATCAGTTAACAGCAATTTCAATGATTAAAGCAGCCAATTATGGAGAAAATGTAAATTATAGTGCACATGGTAGAAGTAAATGGAAAATATTTTTAAATGATGGAAAAAATATTTATTTAATAGACTCGGGAACTAGTATAGCTGTAAACGTGCTTAGTACAGGGGGAATTATTACTAGCAAAGATGGGTACAAAGTGTATCCATCAGATGAACAAGCATCAACCTTAGTGAACTGGATGCTTACTCCAAGTTATTGGAATAATTTTGTGAATACAGCATATGCAGACCAAGCTACTGGAAGTCCAACATTACGACAAATGGTGGAAAGTTACAATAACGCCACACGGAGGCAGTTATAATATGGACACAATACGCGATGTTTGGATGCTAGGTGTGAACAATTTATATGAAAGTCCCTCTTTTGATGGCTGGTGGTTAGCTACTACTATAGATGGCGATTCTAAGGGGGTGTGGTTTATGGAAGATTCTAGAAGACGCGTTGCAAGGGGAGCATGTAATGCTATAAATTCTGGGCATGTTGTACGTCCATTGGTAAGGTTAAAATCTGCTGTTACTATGACATGGGATGAAATTGGAAATGTATGGAATTTAAGTTTATAGAAAAATTTCCAAAATTCATAAAAATACTAAAATGTTAATTTCAGTTGCGAAAAAAACACCGAGTTAATCGAAATGTAAGGTTTACTTGACAAAATGCAAGGTAAACCTTACATCGTGTTAGTCGATAAAATCTGTAGGGGGTTGGTCTTGGCCAACCCTTTTTAAAATTTTCGTTATTAAAAAAGCCTAGAAATATCCATGATATTTAAAATTTATTCGATTTTAGTTGATTTTTTTTCAAAAAAATGATATAACAGAAACGTAATTTAAGGAGGAAAAACTAAATGGGTTTTTTTGAAAAATTAAAATCAGGATTAAATAAGACAAAAGAGTCTTGGAATGATAAAATGAATCAAGTATTTAGCAACTTCAGAAAAGTGGATGAAGCGATGTTGGAAGAATTAGAGGAAGTGCTCATTATGTCTGATATTGGAGTGGAAACTTCTGAAAAAGTAATTGCTCAGCTACGTTCGAAAATTAAGTTGGAAAAGCTCGAAAGTGAAGAAGATGTCAAAAGTGCATTAAAAGCAATCATGAAGGAAATTATGGAAGTTGGAGAGCCAGAACTTTGCTTGGAAACAATGCCATCTATTATTTTGATGGTGGGTGTGAATGGGGTTGGAAAAACAACTTCCATTGGAAAAATTGCGCATCATCTTGTGCAAAATGGCAAAAAAGTTGTCGTTGCAGCAGCGGATACATTTCGTGCAGCAGCAGTTGAGCAATTGGAGGAATGGGCCAATCGTTCGGGAAGCGTTCTTGTGAAAAAAGCGGAAGGCTCGGACCCTGCTTCTGTTGTGTATGAGGCAATTAGTAAAACAAGAGAAATTGGTGCTGATGTTTTGATTTGCGACACAGCAGGAAGGTTGCACAACAAAAAATATTTGATGGATGAATTGGCGAAAATAAAAAAAGTCATTGAAAAAGAAATGCCAGAAGCAAGCAAAGAAATTTTGATGGTGTTGGATGCGGAAACAGGTCAAAATGCGATTGCACAAGTCAAGGCATTCAAGGAAACGACAGATTTGACAGGCATTGTTTTGACCAAGCTGGATGGCACTTCCAAAGGTGGCGTGGTCATTGGCATTGTGGCAGAAAATCAAATTCCAATCAAATTCATTGGTGTCGGCGAACAGATGGAAGATATGCAAAAATTTGATGTAACCGAATTTTTGGATGCGATGTTATAAAATTTTGTTTGAGGGAGGTTGCGTATGGAAAATCAGAACGAAGAAACCAAAACAAAAGAAAACGCTGGAAAAAAACGTAATATTGCCATTCGTTATGTGGTCGTGATTTTGACAATTTTGCTGGTTGGTTTAGGACTGACCATTACATTTCGAGCAGAATATTTGAATATTAAAGAAATTGGCGAGCAATACACCGACATTTTTTTTAAGAACGTGAATACGCAATTGTACTTAGGTGGCGGGATTTTTGTGCTCACGTATTGGCTGATTTATATTTGCAATAAGTTCACCAAGCATGGGCTAAAAAAATTTTTTGCAGAAGAACAAAAAGAAATGCCGAAACTTCCCAATAAAACATTTGCGATGATTGGTGGCTTGTTGGCAGCTATTATTGGAATGATTTTGTTGAATCAAAAATATACGATGTTTGCGAATATTGCGTGGTTTGGAAAATCGGACCCAATTTTTAATACAGACATTGGCTACTATATTTTTACATCGCCTTTTATCGAAGCTGCCTTGTTTTTTATCCTAGCGGAATTTGTTTGTTTGATTGTGTATACGGCGTTTTATTATGTGATTGTGATGAACACGTATTTGGATGGCGTGGATATGGAAGTACTCAAGAAAAATACGTTTATCAAGCAAATTATTGCCTATATTGGCGTGATTGCTTTGATAGCGTCTATTTATATTTTTGTGACATCACAAAATATTTTGACACAAGATATGTTAAGTATCGAAAATGAGAAAACGATTTCTTTGGTAGGTGCAGGAAAAACTGATGTAACCGTGAAATTATGGGGCTATCGCATTTTGGCAATTGTGCTATTTGTGTCAGTTGTGCGTTTGCTAAAATATGCGAAAAAAGCAAATTTTAAGCAAGTGATGCTATCCATTGGATTTGTGCCAGTCTATTTAATAGGACTGTTTATTGCCATGGTTTATTGTGACCAATTTATTGTAAAACGTGATGTTTTAGACAATCAAAAAGAATACATTGGCTACCATATTTCAAACACCAAAGAGGCGTATGGCATCAATATCGAGCAAAAATCCATTGATTCGTATGACACGATTACCTATAATGAAATGAATCAAAATGCAGATGTGATTGCCAATATTCCGATTATTTCAAGTGATATAACGCGTACAACCGTGTCAGAGCACCAAGAAGACGGCATTTATTATTCGTATCGCCGAAACTTTTTAGGATTTGTTAATTCTAATTTGGTGTATGTTACGCCACGCGAAATTTTAAGCAATGCCAATATGAGTTATAACAATCGAACGTTCCATTATACACATGGTTATTCTGCAGTTATTAATTCAGCGTCAACCACAGATGAAAATGGTTACACCAAATACGTTTTGTCCGATTTTACGAATGAGCAAAATGTTGGCATTCAGGAGCCACGCATTTATTTTGGTTTGGAAACCAATAGCACGATTGTGACCAATTCCAATTTTGGTAGCGAATATGATTATCCCATCACAGCGACGAATTACAGCGAAAACGAATACGATGGAGAAGCAGGCTTGCAGTTAGGCTTTTTTGACCGATTGATTTTAGGAATTTCTAGCAAAAATATCAAGTTGGCTTTTTCGAGAAATGTAAATGGTGACTCGAAAATTATTGCCAATCGAAACATTATACAAAGAGCAAAAGTTTTATTGCCTTACATTCTGTATGACGAAAATCCATATTTGGTCATCAGCGATGACGGTCGCTTAGTCTGGGTTTTGGATGGTTACACAACAGCCAATGAATATCCGTATTCGCAACGAGCAACGATTAAAGTGGACGGAAACACAAGAGAAATCAATTACATTCGAAACTCTGTCAAAGTCTTGATTGATGCGTATGACGGAACAACGAAATTTTACATTACAGACCGAAATGACCCGATTATTATGGCTTACCGAAACTTGTATCCAACGCTATTTCAAGATTTGGATGAACAAATTCCGGAGGATATTAGTAGCCAATTTGTGTACCCGAAAATGTTGTATCAAGTACAGGCGGAAATGCTGAATATTTATCACGATATTAGTGAAGATGTGTTGTACCGTGCAGATGACATTTGGGAAATCACGCCAACAGAATCAGCAACGAAAACAGCAACCGCTGGTCAAAAAATGGAAGCCTATTATACGATGTTAAAAACAATCGATTCTGAGCAAGCCAATTTAGGTTTGATGATTACATTCAATCGCCAAAATAAGCAAAATATTACGTCGTATTTGGTGGGAACATACGAAAAAGGAGAACCGAAATTGTCGTTGTATAAATTCAGTTCAGAAAGCAATGTGGCAAGTATTTTGCAGTTGAGTTCCCAAATCGAGCAAGATGAAACCATTGCCAATGAATTGTCTAGCTTGAATGTGGCAGGAAGTAAGCTGATCAAAAATAGCATAATTGTGCCAATTAATCATACTTTTTTGTATGTACAGCCAGTGTACCAAGTTCGTTTGAATGAAAGTGAAATTCCAGTTTTGAAGAAAATTATTGTGGCTTCTGGTAATAAATTGGCGATTGGGGATAATTTAAAAGAGGCGATTTCCAATTTGTTTACAGATTACGCAGTCGACCTAGAAATTATTGATATGCAAGACATTGACAGCGTGATTGATGCGATTATTCGCTCGAATGGAAATTTAGAAGATTCCTTAAATTCCAATAATTTTGAAATGATTGGCAAAGATTTGAGCGAATTGGAAAGCTTGATAAAAAGGCTAGAAGAGTTAAGAGAACAAGAGCAAAAGGAGGAAATGAAAAATGAAAATGAACCTAGCGAACAAACTAACGATATTCAGAATGATATTGGTGCCGATTATTCTGATAATCGCGTATTTACCAATTGATACGCAAGTGTTGATGGGCACACTTGAGGTAGCAGAAGGCATTCCTGTTATCATGATTTTAATGGATTTAATTTTTATTGTGGCGTCCATCACGGATAAATTGGATGGTTATTTGGCGCGTTCTAGAAATATGGTAACAACATTTGGCAAATTTCTGGACCCTTTGGCAGATAAAATATTGGTTTTGACTTCGTTGATTATTTTGGTGGAATTTGGCAAATTGCCAGCATGGGTTCCAGCGATTATTTTGACGAGGGAATTTCTCGTTTCTGGCTACCGTCTTGTGGCAGTGGAAAAAGGTGGGCAAGTAGTAAGCGCGTCTTTTTGGGGAAAGTTAAAAACAGTAACACAAATGGTAGCGATTGTGTTTGCATTTATTGATATTCATGGATTTGGAGAGTTTTTGCAATATGGATATACGTTTACTTCCGTTGGATTTGTGTTGAATTTGATCACTTCGTTATTGATGTTGGTTTCTGTGGTTGCCACTGTGTTTTCGGGGTATGATTATTTGAAGAATGGAAAAGATGTGCTACGTGGGTCTTAAAGGGCTCTGCCCTTTAAGGATTCCCGCAAGGGACGCTGTCCCTTTGAACCTAGCTCTTCGGTCAGAGGGACAAGGTTTGTCGAATCAAGAGATAAAAGCTGGTTTGTGGCCGCGCGATGAGCGCGCGAGGGAGAATGTTGGTAAAATTTGAAAGGATGAGAAAATGACGAAAGACGAGGCAAAAAAAAGAATTGAGGAATTAAATCAAATAACATCTTATCATGCGAAAAAATATTATGATGAGGATAATCCAGAAATCACTGATTTTGAGTATGATATGTTAATGGTGGAATTGAGAAATTTGGAGGCAAAATATCCTGAATTTGTAAGCCAAAATTCTTTGACCCAACATGTTGGTGGAACGGTGAAAGAGGGATTTGAGAAAGTCGAGCATGAAGTGCCATTGCAAAGTTTACAGGATATTTTCGATTTTGCCGAATTATACAGTTTTGACGAGCGAATGAAAAAATCGTTAGAAGTAGACACTTTGCAATATGTGGTGGAAACGAAAATCGATGGTTTGTCAGTGAGTCTAGAATATGTGGACGGACAGTTTGTCAGAGGCGCAACGCGCGGAAATGGATTAGTTGGTGAAGATATTACGGAAAACTTGAGAACGATTGCAAGTATTCCGAAAACGTTAAACGAAAAAGTCACGATTACGGTCAGAGGCGAGGTTTTTATTGGCAAAAAGGAATTTGAGCAAATGAATGCCGAGCGCGAAGAAATGGAAGAAACGCTTTTTGCGAATAGCCGAAATGCGGCAGCTGGCTCGCTTCGCCAGCTAGACAGTAAAATCACAGCCTCACGCCCATTGGATATTTACATTTTTAATGTGCAAAAATCAGACATGCTTTCCTTTGCTTCGCATTATGAATCTTTGCAAAAGCTAAAAGAACTAGGCTTTCAAGTAAATCCCGTGGCGATTTTGTGTGAAAACATCGAAGATGTGGTAAAAGAAATCGAGAAAATCGGCGAAAATCGTGAAGATTTGACCTTTGGCATTGATGGAGCAGTCATCAAAGTGGATGATTTGGCGTATCGCGAGAAATTGGGCGTCAATAGCAAAACACCACGTTGGGCGATTGCGTACAAATATCCACCAGAAATGAAGGAGACTATCATAAAAGACATCATTTGTCAAGTGGGTAGGACTGGTGCGATTACACCGATGGCGGTTTTAGAGCCAGTAAAAGTGGCTGGTTCTACGATTTCGAAAACGACATTGCATAACGAAGATTTCATCAAAGAAAAAGGTTTAAAAATTGGGGATACGGTTTTAATTCAAAAGGCTGGAGACGTGATTCCAGAGGTGGTTCAGGTTGTTTTGGAGAAACGAACCGGAAAGGAAGTTGATTTTTCGATGCCGAAAGTTTGCCCTGTTTGTGGGGCTTCGGCGGTTCGCGAGGAAGGCGAGGCAGTTACGCGTTGCATTGGGATTGAATGTCCAGCCAAATTGCATCGCAATTTGCTTCATTTTGCATCTCGCGAATGCATGAATATTGGCGGGCTTGGCGAGGAAATCATGGAAGATTTGCTGGAGCGAAAATTAATTCGAAATATTGCGGATTTGTACGATTTGCAGGTGGAAGATTTTGCAAGTCTGAAAAAAGATGGCAAAAAGTTTGCGCAAAATTTGGTGGATAGCATTGAAAAAAGCAAGGCAAACGAGTTTTACCGCGTGATTAATGGTTTTGGCATTCGCAATATTGGTGCGAATGCCGCGAAACAGTTGGTGCAGAAGTACAAAAATATCGACAATTTGATGAATGCAAGTATAGAAAGTTTGACTTTGACGGAGGATATGGGCGAAATTCGCGCGAAAAATGTGTACGAATTTTTTCATCAAGAGCAAACCATGGATTTAGTGCAAAGATTGAAAAATGCAGGCGTGAACCTGCAAACATCAAACGAAGACGAAATGCTGGATGAACGATTTGTCGGAAAAGCCTTTGTTTTAACAGGAACGCTGGAAAAATACACGCGTGACGAGGCGAAAAAAATCATCGAAAGTTTTGGTGGAAAAGTCACAGGTTCTGTTTCGAAAAAGACCAATTTCGTTTTGGCAGGCGAAGAAGCAGGCAGTAAATTAACCAAAGCGCAAGAATTAGGCATCGAAATCATCAGCGAAAATGATTTTGAAAAAATGATAAAATAATGAGAAAGGAAAAACAATGGAAAAAGAATACACATTTGAAATGTTTTGGGAAGATTTGGATAATGGATTTCAATTGTATTATGAGTATATGGGATGCCGTTATTTGATTTATAAATTGGATAAAAATTGTTATAAAAATGAATTGGTGCTGGCACCCGAAAAATGTCCACACCAAAAAAGTGCAGTATATACCTTAAAAAGAGTGAAGGAATTATTTCCGTTTATGGAAAATTTGGAATATTATTTGGAGATTTAGGCGAAAATGAGTTATTCGAATTTTTCGAATAACTCAAAAGCAAGTTAAATCAATGCTTTAAAGGAGAAAAAATGGAAGAAGAAAATTTGTTGATGCCCACTGTGCAAGATGAAGATGAATCCATGAATGAAGTTTCTTTGCGCCCAAAAATGTTGAGTGAATACATTGGGCAGGCAAAAGTAAAAGAAAATATGAAAGTGTATATTGAGGCGGCTAAAAAAAGAGGCGAAACGCTTGACCACGTTTTGTTGTATGGTCCGCCAGGGCTTGGAAAAACGACGCTTTCGAATATTATTGCCAATGAAATGAATGCCAATATTCATATTACATCTGGTCCAGCGATTGAAAAAGCGGGAGATTTGGCGGCTATTTTGACAAGTTTGGCGGAAAATGATGTACTGTTTATTGACGAAATTCATCGTTTGAATCGCAATGTGGAAGAGATTTTGTATCCCGCGTTAGAGGATTTTAGTTTGGATATTATGATTGGAAAAGGACCTGGCGCGCGTTCGATTCGTTTGGATTTGCCCAAGTTTACGCTCGTTGGCGCGACGACTAGAGCAGGTTCTTTAACCACGCCACTGCGTGACCGTTTTGGTATTGTAAGCCGTTTGGAATTGTATGGTGTCGAGGATTTGACGACCATTGTTACACGTTCGAGCCACATTTTGCAAATCGAAATTGCGCCGGATGCTGCGCTTGAAATTGCCAAACGTTCCAGAGGAACGCCGCGTATTGCCAATCGTTTGCTAAAGCGAGTGCGTGACTATGCGACTGTGTTTGGGGATGGAAATATTACGTTGGAAATTGCCAAAATTGCGTTGCAAAAATTGGAAATTGATGATTTAGGCTTAGATAATACAGACCGAAAAATTCTGGAAACGATGATTTATCAATATGCGGGAAAGCCGGTTGGACTAGAAACATTGGCGGCAACGGTGAACGAAGAAATTGACACCGTCGAAGATGTGTATGAGCCATATTTGATGCAAATTGGCTTTTTAGCAAGAACGCCGCGTGGACGAATGGCGACGCCGCTTGCGTACGAACATTTGGGAATTGAATTTAGGGAGTAAGGAGTGAACATGAAAAAAGTATCAGTCATTGTGCCAATGTATTTTGAAGAACAAGTTGCGAAAGAATGTTATGAGCGCTTGAAAAAAGTGTTTGATGAATTGGAAAATTATGAGAGAGAATTTATTTTTATCAATGATGGAAGTACAGATAAAACCGAAGAAATTTTGGAGGAAATTGCAACGCAGGATAAAACGGTGAAAGTCATTGTGTTTTCCAGAAATTTTGGACATCAATGCGCTGTGACAGCTGGTTTAAAATTCGCAACTGGAGATGCCATTGTCATCATGGATGCGGATTTGCAGGACCCGCCGGAATTGATTGGCGAAATGTTGCAGTTGTGGGAAGCGGGGAATGAGGTCGTTTATGGCAAAAGGAAGACGAGAAAGGGTGAGTCGAAATTTAAGTTGCTAAGCGCCAAAATGTTTTATGCGATGTTGAACAAATTGTCTGACGTCGAAATTCCAAAGGATACTGGCGATTTTAGATTGGTGGACAGAAAAGTGGTGGAAGTGATGAATGGTTTGCCAGAGCATAACAAATTTTTGCGTGGCTTGTTTAGCTGGACTGGTTTTAGGCAGGTAGCGTATGAATATGAAAGGCAGGAACGTTTGGCAGGAAAAACGAAATATCCACTCAAAAAAATGATGAAATTGTCGTTTGACGGCATTGTCGGTTTTTCCAACAAACCACTCAAATTGATTGGCGGACTGGGGCTAATTTCGATTGTCATTTCGTTTGCTATTTTGCTCTATTCACTACTTTCGTATTGCTTCCAGCTCAACCAATTAACGCCAGGCTGGACGTCTATTATGGTGACAGTTACGTTTTTTGCAGGTATCCAATTGTTGGGGATTTGGATTTTGTCCGAATACATTGGCAGAATTTACGATGAAGCCAGAAACAGACCGCAATACATCATTGACAAAACGATTAATATCAAGTGAGGTGAAACGAATGATGAAAAAATTAAGTGAACATCGATACGAAATTTTGATTGGCGTATTGTTGCTTTTGGGATGCTTGGTAAGAATTGTTGGCATTCAAGCGCTTCCGCAAGGTCTGAACTGCGATGAAGCATCCGCCGGATACGAAGCATTTTCGCTTTTAAATTACGGAATTGACCGAAATGGAAACTCGTTTCCCGTTTTCCTAGAAGCCTGGGGAAGTGGGCAAAATGCGCTTTATACGTATTTGATGATACCTTTTGTAAAATGTTTTGGTTTAAATTTGCTTTCGACAAGATTACCGATGGCTTTGCTATCTTGCCTTTCGTTGTTTGTGTGGTACAAAATGTTGTTGCAAATCAAAGGCAAAAAATTTGCTGCTATTGGACTAACATTTTTGGCAATTTGCCCATGGCATATCATGAAAAGCAGGTGGGGATTGGAATCCAATGTGTTTCCGGATTTGGTGTTATGGAGCGTTTATTTTGTGATGCAATTTTTGCTGACACAAAAACCGTCACGTTTGTACATAGCCATGGGAATTCTGGCTTTGACGGCGTATGCTTATGGAACGGCATATTTATTTTTGCCGATTTTTTGCGTGATTTTATTTGTATATTTGTTAGTTACGAAGAAAATTCAGTTCAGGCAAGCATTCATCAGTTTTGTGATTGTCGCAATGATTGATTTGCCTATTTTGGGCTATTTAATTATTAATACGTTTGATTTGGAGCAAGTAAGTTTGGGCGTGATAACGATTCCGAAATTGCCAGTGAATCGTTATGAGGAGCAGACGAGTTTGTTTGAGGGGAATGTGTTGCTGAATGTTTGGCAGAATTTTTGTCATTCTGTAAAACTTTTGGTTTTGCAAGATGACGGTTTGGCATGGAATCAAGTTTCCGGATATGGCATGTATTATATTGTTTCTGTTCCGTTTTTAATTGTGGGGTTGGTGTTTTGTTTCAAAAAAAATCAGCTAAAAAACGAGTTTGATACGATTATTAATATTTGGTTTGGGACTGCTTTTTTGCTTTTGTTTGCGCTAAAAGAAGCCAATATCAATCGCATTAATGTGCTGATTTTTCCGCTGATTTATTATATTGTGACAGGTTTGCATGTGGTGCTTTTGAAGAAAAATCGCATTCTTGCGTGCGTGATTTGTTTGATTTATGTGCTATCGTTTTCAGGATTTCTGTTTGCGTATTGTCACGCGGAGTCAGAAAATTACTGGACTTTCACAGACGATGTTGAGGATGTTATTCAGTATGTGAATTCGCTTGAGAAAGAAATTTATTTTGAATATGCTTTCAAAGAACCGTATATTTATGTGCTATATTACGCGCAATACGACACAAAAAAATTTGTTGAAACGGTCGAATATTTTGACGAAAATCATTTGGGAAATTTTGAAAACGTAAAAGGATTTGGAAAGTATCATTTTTATTTGACGGAAAATTGGGAAGGAGAAAATGTGGCTTATGTGATTCGCAAAGATACGGCGTTAGGCATTGACACAAGCGGATTTACGGTCAAAGAATTTGAAAAATATTTGGTTTTGGAGAAATAAATGGAGAAGTTTTGGGAGAAATGGAAAACGAGAAAATTTGAAATTGCATTGGTTTTGATGACATTTTTGGTACTTGTGGTAAGAATGCTATTTTTGGAGCGAGTGACAGTTGATTACGAAGTTTTTCTGCAAAATTGGTTTGATGAAATCAAAGCCAATGGCGGATTTTCTGCGCTAAAAAATGACTTAACCAATTGCGATTACAATTTTCCGTATTTGCTGATTTTAGCATTGCTCACTTATTTGCCAATCAAGCCGTTGTGGAGCATTAAAATGGTGTCAATTTTGTTTGATGTTTTGTTGGCGCTAGCTAGCATGTTTGTAGTCAAACGATTGGTCGAAAAAAAACAGAAAAAGTATATGTTTGTAACGTATGCACTCGTGCTGTTTTGGCCGACCGTTGTTTTAAATTCTGCTTACTGGGGTCAATGTGACGCGATTTATGCGACTTTTGTGATGGTTGCCTTGCTTAAGTTACTGGACCAAAAATATTTCCAATCTTGCTGTTTTTTAGGCATAGCGTTTTCGTTCAAAATGCAATTTATGTTCATCGTTCCACTGTACGCATTGATATTTTTGACAGATAAAAATTTGTTGAAAAAGCTATATTATGTTTTCGCAATTCCAGTTGTGAACCTGCTTTTGTGCTTGCCAGTGATTCTTTTGCGTGAGAACATTGGATGTGCGTTTCAGGCTTATTTTACACAACTTGGCGAATACAGTGATGCGATAGTCGCCAATTTTCCAAATGTGTATAATTTGATTTGCCCAAGCAATTTGCAAGATTACATTGTTAGTGTGCCAAATGCCATTTTGCCCAAAACAATGATTGTCATTTTGGCAATAACATATTTAGTTACATTAATTTTTTTCCTAAAAAACAAAATCAAAATACAAGGCAAAGAAATTATTTTTGTGGGGCTGTGGGCAGTCGTGCTTTCGACATTTTTGCTACCTTATATGCATGACCGTTATCTGTATTTGGCAGATGTGTTGGCGATTTTGTTTTTTCTTGTTTACGATGACGAAACCGAAAAAGATGCCATCAATATTTGGGTTCCGTTGGGAATTGAGATTTGTTCGTGGTATTCGTATATCATTTATTTTAGTCATTATGAGAAATTTATTGTGGATAAAAGAATTGTAAGCTTGATTAATTTAAGTGTGTTGTTGATTTTGACGACTAAAATTTTTCGAAAAAGGAGAAACGTATGAAATTATTAATGCATACTTGTTGCGCGCCCTGTAGCGTGTATTGTATTGAAAGTTTGAGGAACGAGGGAATTGATCCGAATTTGTATTGGTTCAATCCCAATATTCATCCCTATATGGAATACAAAGCGAGGCGTGATTGTTTGATTGAATATAGCCAAAAAATTGAGGCAGAATTGATTGTCAACGAAAATTATGGCTTGCGAGATTTTTGCAAGGGAGTCGTGAATGATTTGGAAAATCGCTGTAGTAAGTATTGTTATCCAGTGCGTTTGGAGCAAACGGCGAAGTATGCCAAAGAAAATGGTTATACGCATTTTACGACAACGTTGTTGGTGAGTCCGTATCAAAAACATGAAATGTTAAGAAAAGTGGCGGAGGAAATGGCGCAAAAATACGAAGTGGAGTTTTTGTACCGCGATTTTCGAGAAGGATTTCGAGAAGGGCAAAACAAGGCGCGCGAGATGGGACTGTATATGCAAAAGTATTGTGGGTGTGTGTTCTCAGAGGAAGATAGATATTTACGACACAATAAGAAATAACCCAGTAATAGCAAGAGTTTGAAAGAATGATAGTAGTAGAGGAGTAAGCAATTTATCGACACACATTAAAAAATAGCTGAAAGTATTGAAAAATAAAGGAAAAATAAACCCAAAGTGTAAAAAAGCAAATTGTGGCTTCCGTTTTGAAATTAAAATAAAGATATAAAAAAAGGATTATAGAACTAATTATATTATAGAAAATATAGTTAGCTCTTTTTTATTGGAAAGGAGGAATTTTATTGAAATGTAAAACAATAGCAATAGCAAATCAAAAACGGTGGAGTTGATAAAACAACAACAACTTTTTTGCTAGGGGTAGCCCTAGCAAAGCAACGGAAAACGAGTATTGGTAATTGACGCTGATCCTCAACGGAGATTTAACAACTTATATGGGAGTATATGAACAAGATAATATTGAAACATTAGAAACATTGATGGAAAATGTTATTTATGATAATACTTTAAATATAGAAGAAACAATATTACATCATAAAGAGGGAGTTGATTTAATACCGTCAAATTTAGAGTTGTCTGGAATGGAAGTTACTTTAGCAAATGCAATGAGTAGAGAATGTATTATGAAAAATGTAATACAAGATATAAAACAAAGCTATGATTATATTTTGATTGATTGTATGCCAAGTTTAGGTATGCTAACAATTAACGCATTAGCTTGTAGCGATAAGATTATAATACCAGTACAAAGTCAGTATTTCGCAGCAAAAGGTATGGGACATTTATTAAAAACGGTTTCAAAAGTTAGAAAGAATATAAATCCAGAATTACAAGTTGGAGGAATGATATTAACTTTAGTAGATAAAAGAACAAATTTAGCAAAAGACATTAGAAGTGAATTAAAAGAGAATTATGGCTCAATAGTAAATATCTATAATACTGAAATACCACTTGCAATAAAAACAGCAGAATCAACATCAAGTGGAAAAAGTATTTTTGAATATGACAAGAATAGTAGTGTAGCAAAAGCTTATAATGAATTTGCAGAGGAGGTGTTGAAACAAGATGTCAAAGAACGCAAACAAAATGCACTTGCCAAAGGTTACGAGAGATGATTTATTCACTACTCAAGAAATGAGAGATAATCAAAATAAAGATTATATAGAATATGTACCTATAAAAGATATTGATGATTTTCCAAATCACCCATTTAAAGTAAGAGATGACCAGAAAATGATTGAAACAGTAGAGAGTGTAAAAGAAAATGGAGTATTAGTACCTGCTATTGTAAGAATAAAAGAAGATGGGAATTACGAAATGGTAGCAGGACATAGAAGAAAAAGAGCTTGTGAATTAGCTAAAATAGATAAAATTCCTTGTTTAGTTAAAGAATTAACAGATGACCAAGCAACTATAATAATGGTAGATAGTAATTTACAAAGAGAACAAATACTACCTAGTGAACGAGCTTTTGCATATAAAATGAAATTAGAAGCAATGAAAAGACAAGGAAAAAGAACAGATTTAACTTGTGACCAAGATGGGTACAAGTTAAGTGGAAAGAAATCAGTTGAAATTCTAGCTGAAGAAGTAGGAGAAAGTAAAACACAAGTACAAAGATATATAAGACTAACTGAACTGATACCAGAAATATTAGAATTAGTAGATAATCAAATTTTGTGCAACAACGATAAGCAAAAAATGGCATTATTACCAGCAGTTGAAATTTCTTATCTAAAAGAAGATGAACAATATACTTTATTAGATACAATAGAATGTTTACAAGTAACTCCATCACACGCACAAGCAATAGTAATGCGAAAAAGAAGTGAAGAGGGAACTTTAACAGCTGATAAAATTGATGAAATTATGAGCCAAGAAAAAGCAAATCAAATACCAAAGATAAAACTCAATGAAGATAGATTTTTGAAAGTATTACCAAGTCGTCTAAAAACAGCACAAGAAAGAGAAGATTATATATTTTATTGTGTTAGTGAAACTAGGAAAAGGGAGCTAAAACAAAAGGAATATGCAAGATAAGAGTGTATATACAAAAATAAAATGTATATACACTTTTTATTTCCCCCTCCTTACAATCTACCCCCTTATTACTAGCTATTTACTTACTGAAAGAGTATATATAAATTATTAAAATTATATATAAATAAACAGCGAAAGGAGTGATGCCTATTGATTGTATAAAAGTTAAAATTGCACATTTGTTGAAATAAACGAAACAAAGTAAAATAAAGCCATAAGGAGAGTGATAGATATGAAAATTAAATCAATTATAGTAGCTTTAGGCTTAATTATTACAATGATTTCTGGAGTAGGAATAAGTAATTCTAAACAATCAACAAATGAGTTAGAAAATCAAAATACTGTTGCAGTAGAAGAAAATGCTGTGAAAGAGGAAAACATTATTAGTGAAATAGCACAAGAAGAAATAAAACAAGAGCCAATGACAAATAATGAAGTTGAAGAGAAAAAGGAAGATAAGCAAGAAGTAAAAACAGAAACAAAAATAGAAAATCCTAAAACAACACCTCAAACAGCAAAAACTAATACTAAACCAACAACAGTAACACCAAGTGTGCAAGAAACAGTACCAAAACAAGAAACAAAAGTTGAAAGTGTTGTTCAAACACCAAAAGAAGAAACACCTGCACCACAAGTTCCAAAAACTTTAACACCAGATGATTTAGAATATTGGTGTGTAGCAGGTGGATCACATCACGTTGCAGGAGATGGAGCAAACGAACACGGTTATTATTCAAGTTGGAACGAAGCAAATCAAGCTTTTGAAAATTATACAAAAGGTTGGAACTCGGTTCAATACAAAATAGATACATGTTCTTGTGGCAAATACTATTTCTGGGCAATACAATAAAAATTATAATTAAATATAAAATATAAAAAAGAGCTTTAATAATAGTTTAAAACTAAAGTTAAGGCTCTTTTTTTGTTTAAGAAAGGAATTGATAAAAGATGAAAAATAAAACTAAAAAAATTATGGCAATAGTATGTTTAATATTAGTTGTACTAACATCTTTGCCAATACAAACTTTTGCGACATTTATAACAGATATAAACGGAAACGCACAGTTTGGAGTAATACCAAACAGCTTAGCAGGATATGGACACGAACTTCATTATGCTAATTATGATGGAGCTCAATATATGGCTTTTTGTACTCAGTTTGGAGTAAAATCTCCAGATGGAAGTGAGTATATTTATAATGGAAATTTCATAGCACATTATAAAAATAGCTTACCACAATATCAGCATTTGGCTGAAATGATTTACTTTGGATATGCTATGAATTACGGTATGGGAAT
The DNA here is from genome assembly GCA_947649935.1 of uncultured Clostridia bacterium. Lineage (GTDB taxonomy): Bacteria > Bacillota > Clostridia > TANB77 > CAG-508 > Scatovivens. The sequence goes on along the minus strand of CANSTR010000023.1, from coordinate 11,512 downwards.
TCCAACAACAGATGAGGCAATTCGTGCAGCGTGTTGCACACAACAATATGTATGGGAGTATATTCATAACAATATTGATGGAAATGCTAAAGTTCCTGCAAGAGAAAGTTGGAATGGAAATTATATGTCAGTAGGTCATCTTGCTGATTGGACAGCTAGAACAGAAAATTATTACAATATTTATCACGGAAACACATCATTTAATGGAACAACTCAAAAAGCAACTCTTGGAGAAACAAAATCAATAAGTGATACAACAGGAAGATTAGCGTCTTATGGCTCATTTAGTCAAAATATAAATGGGATAACATTTAATCACATTCAAGGAGCTAATGAATTAAATATTACAGTTGATAGTAGTTGCACAGCAGACAGAGTAACTTTTAATTCAAGAGATTATGGACTTTATCAACTTATGCCTAATGGAACACCTTATAATAGTTCTACAATGTCAAACTATGTATATATTCAATTTACAAGTGGAACAGTACAAAACTTAATGTTTTCAAACTATGTTGATCCAAGTGCTTTTTCATTATCAGTTGAAGTAGAATATGGAAATACATTATTGATAAAAACAAATACTAATGGAGATAATTTAGCAGGTTGTACTTTTGGACTATATAAAGATAAAGGTTGTACTCAAGAAGTTAGAAAAGGAACTAGCGATGGAAATGGACAAATATTCTTCCAAAGATTAGCACCTGCAACTTATTATATAAAAGAGCTTTCTGTACCAACAGGCTATTTACTAGATACAGAAGTAAAAGAAGTTAGAGTAAATGTAAATGAAACAGCAGAAGTAAGTTTCAAAAATGATGAGCCAACTGGAGAATTAAAACTAATAAAAACAGATGCAGAAACAGGAAACGAAAATAGAGCTGATGGAGAAAGTCATCACGGAGATGCAACTATCGAGGGAACAGAATATACATTATACGCAAAAAATGATATTTATAATGTAGCAAAAACAGTAAAATATTTTTCTAAAGACGAAGAAATAGCTACATTTACATTTAATGCTAAAGGAATTGCAAAAATAAATATTTCTACAAAAAGTAAAACAGCTAATTTAACAACAGATGGAAATGTTTTAAAAGGCTTAATTATGGGAAGTTACTATGCAAAAGAAACAAAAGTCCCAGCAGGTTATTTAACAGATAATACTATACACAATATAACATTAAATTATAAAGATATGCACACAAGAGTTATAAAAGCAGAAGATACTTTTACAAATCAAGTAGAAAAGGCGAAATTTGAAGTAATCAAAGTTTCTTCAATTACAAATGATACTGCTCCAATAATACCAGAGGCAGAATTTACAGCTATTTTAACAAAGTATGTAAATTATTATGGAAGTTTTGATGAAGCTTTAAAACACTTAGATGAATTTTCTAAAGACGAATATAGTGTCTTTAAAACAGAAAATACAGGACACGGAATAAGTGGACTTTTAGCTTGGGGAGAATATACTGTACACGAAACTTATTGCCCATCTGATTTAGTAAATCCAGTAAAACCATTTAAAGTTGTTATAGATAAAAATAGTCCTGATGTAATAAAAGAATTAGTAGAAAATGATACACCTTTTGAAAGCTATTTAAAGATGATTAAAAAAGATAAGAAAACAGGAAAAATAGTTACTTTTTCAAATACAACATTTTCACTATATAAATTGAATGAAGAAAATAATGAATGGGAAAGAGTTAGTTGCAAACTAGGTAGAGAAAGTTTTGATACTTGGACAACTGACAAAGAGGGAGTAGCTTATACAGAAACAAAACTTACAGCAGGAACTTATAAAATAAATGAAGTAAAAGTTCCAGACGGATTCTTACAATTAGACGAAGAAATTGTTTTCAAAGTTAATAGAAGTAATGAAACAGTAAAATATGATGAAGATTATGATGCTTATATAACTGTTGATGTTGAAAATGAGCAACCTACTGGAACTTTAATAGTTGATAAATCAGTTGCTATTAGAGAAAATATTGATACATCATTAGTAGATATTTCTGATTTATCTGGAATTGAATTTACTTTAACAGCTAAAGAAGATATTTTAGATATGGCTGACGGTAGCAAAATTTATGAAAAAGGAAAAATAGTAAAAGTATTTAACATTGATAAAGACGGAAAATACACACTACCAGACTTACCAATGGGAGTATATGAATTACAAGAAACAAAAACATTAGATGGTCTAGTTTTAAATGATGAAAAATATGAAGTAAAATTTGAACAAAAAGATTTAACAACAAAAGTTTATGAAGAAAAGAAAAAGATTACAAATGACACAACAGTATTTGAATTTTCAAAAAAGGCTATAACTGGAGATGATGAATTAGAGGGGGCAACTTTAACAGTATTAGATGAAAATGAAAACATAATTGATACTTGGGAATCTGGAAAAGATACTCACAAAACAGAGGGATTAGTTGTTGGAAAAACTTATACATTAAGAGAAACAATTACACCAGATGAATATGTACAAGCAACAGATATTCAATTCAAAGTAGAAAATACAAAAGAAATTCAAAAAGTTGAAATGATAGATAAAGTTGTTGAAATATCAAAACAAGATATTGCAGGAAACGAACTAGAGGGAGCAACTTTAGTTGTTACTAATACAAGAACAAAGAATATTGTTGATAAATGGACATCTGGAAAAGAGCCACACAAAGTTACAGGTCTAATAGAGGGCGAAACATATAATCTTCACGAAGAAATTGTTGTAGAGGGATATGTAAAAGCAACAGATATTCAATTTACTGTTAGTGAAGATAAGGAAAATCAAAAAGTTGTAATGATAGATAAAATTTTAGAAATTATTAAGACTGATTTAGTAACTGGCGAAGAATTAGAGGGAGCTGAGTTAGAAGTTATTGATAAAGAAACAGGAGAAACGGTAGATAAATGGACTTCTACAAAAGAGCCACATAGAGTAGTAGGACTTGAAGAAAATAAAACTTATATTTTGAAAGAAACTACTTGCCCATACGGTTTTGAACAAGCAGAAGAAATAGAATTTGCTGTAACAGAAGATAAAGAAACACAACGTGTGGAGATGAAAGATATGCCTATTTTAACTGATGTTACTTTAATAAAAACAAATAGTAAAACACAAGAAATTATAAAAGCTGATTTTACTTTTGGAATTTATAAAGATGAAAATTGCACAGATTTAATTCAAGAAGTAACTTCTAATAGTGAAAATGGAACAGTAACATTTAAAGATTTAAGATATGGAACATATTTTATAAAAGAAATCAAAGCACCTAAAGGATTTGTAAAATCTGATAAAGTTATAAAATTAGAAATCAATGATAAAGGTGTGTTTGTAGATAATACACAAATAGAGAAAAATGATAACATATATAGCTTTAAATTTGAAAATGCACCAGTTGAAACTCCGAATACTGGAGATGCTAGATATACAACAATACTTGGTGGAATTGCAGGAATATCTGCTTTATCTTTACTAGGTTTTGGAATTTATGAATCAAATAAAAAAAGAAAAAATAAATAGTTATAAGTAAAATGGTGGCTTTTAAATAGGTCACCATTTTATATAAGAAAGTAGGTGGAAAATGGCGAAATGCACAGTTAATCAAAAAAAGAAAATAATTAACAGACTGAAAGAAATAAACATTATCACTGAAAAAGACATTTTAAATTTAAAAGTGTCAAAATTAAAAGAGCTAAAAGAACAAGGCAAAATAACAATAGCAGATATAGAAACTATATGGAATATACAAGAAGTTATATCTGAAAGAGATATATTAAAAATAATAACTGATACAGAATGACAGGAGGTGTAATAATGGGAAAGATTATAGAAGTAAGAAATCTCTATAAAAACACAATAAATGAAGTCGCAAAAAGTACAGATAATTGGCTTTCGTTTTTAAATAGTGCCTCTTATAATTTTAAATATAGTTTTGATGACCAAATTTTAATTTATGCCCAAAGACCAGATGCAACAGCTTGTGCAGAAATGGAAATATGGAATAAGAAATTAAAAAGGTGGGTAAATAAAAATTCTAAAGTAATATTTGTAAATGCTAAAGAAGATAGCCCATATCCATATAGAATGGTTTTTGATGTTTCTGATACTCATAATTATAGAAATACACCATATAAGTTATGGAAAGTTAAGAAAGAATATGAAAATGAAATTATCGAAACACTAGAGGGAAGTTTTGGAGAAATAAGCTCAAAAAATAGTTTAGCACAAGCAATAACTTTAAGTGCTTATAATATGGTAGTAGATAATGCTCAAGATTATTTATTATCAATTCAAAATCATAAGTTTGGGACAGAATTAGAAAATATGTCAGATGATGAAATACAATCAGCATTTATACCAACATTATGGGCAAGTGTATCATATATGATGATGAAAAGATGTAACATTGATCCAGAGAAAGAAATAGATAAATCAGAATTTTCATTTATATCAAAATTTAGTAATGAAAACATAGTAACGATTTTTGGAACAGCAACAAGTGATATAGCAGAACAGGGACTTCGAGAAATAGCAGATACAGTTATTACTCTGCAAAAAGAAGAAAAAAATAAAAATCGCACATTTGTAGAAAAACAAAAAATAGATTATTCTAATAATGAAAAAAATATTAAAGGAGGAAATGAAAATGTTGAAAATAGATTACACGAAACAAGGCGATTATATGATACCAAATATAAAATTCGAGGAGGAGAAACTACCAACAGGCAAGTACGCACAGATGAGGTTGAAATTTCTAAAGACACACAAGAAAGCAGAATATACGATACTTTGGAAAGACAAGAAACTAGCACAACACTTGATGGAAATACAAGAAACAGCAACAAAGAGAATAGAATTGATAGTACAACAAATGAAAGAGAAAATGAATATAACAGAAGAATTGAAAGCCCAGAATCAGATGGAATGGGTAGGACAGATGAACAATATTCAAGCAACAGCAGAGCAGACAGTAATACAGGAACTAATATTAGTTTAGAAGAAACTACTAAAAAAGGAGCAGATAATGCTTCTTTTTTTGATGAAGAAACAATTAAAAAGATTTTAGAGAATAATCCAAATGTAGTAAAAAATAAAGTTGAATTTGGAGATTTCATTTATGAAAATCACGAAGATAAAGAAAAATGCAAAAATTATATTATAGAAGTTCTAGGAAATGCTTACACAGAATTTGACATTGATGGACAAAGAATTGGATATAAAGTACAAGATAATTCTTTAAATCTATGGAAAGGTAACTATCTTAATAGAACAGAAGAATGTTTTAAGAGTTGGGATGTGATAACAGATTATTGTATAGAAAATCACGTTCATTATTATACTCCACAATATAATAAAGACACTTTTACTTTTATGATAGGAGATATTATTCATTTAGGACTACAAGAATGTACAATTACAGATATAAATAATGGAATGCTTACAATATATGATAATAGTTTTCCATTAGACCAAAGAGTAGTTTCTACACAAGATATAATTCATAAAGTAGCTGAAAATCATTTAAATGATTATCTAAAAAATAGAGATATACCAGAACAAGAAGAAAATTCTTTTAATAAATGGTTAGATACATTTATTGAAGAAAAAGGAATAAGTTTAGAAGATACATTTTCATTAGAGGGAGATGATAGTTTTCATATTTTTGAAGTAGGAAATGTAATAGAAAATATTAAAATAGCTCCTCCAAAAGAACAGGCTCAAATAAAAGATATGCTTGTAAAAATAGATTTTAATAATGGAAGTGTATTAGATTATTTAAGACATTTAGCACAAGCATTAGTTAAAAATTTTGAACAGGAAAAAGAAACACAAGTTGAAGAAATAAAACAAAATGAAAATATTACTAATATTGCAGAAAGAATTATAAAGAGAAATAGGAATATAGAATATTTTGACTTACACCCAGAAATACCACTTGAAGAAAGAAATAATTTTAAAATACAAAATGATGATTTAGGAATCGGAACAGATAGAGAAAAGTATAGAAACAATATAGACGCAATAAAGGTATTAAAATTATGTGAGAAACAAAATAGATATGCAACAAAAGAAGAACAAGAAGTGCTTTCAAAATATGTAGGCTGGGGAGGTTTAAAATCGGCATTTCAAGAAGATAACAATAGTTGGTCAAAAGAATATGCAGAACTTAAAAATTTACTAACTGAAGATGAATATGAAAATGCAAGAGCATCAAGTGTAACTGCTTACTACACACCACCTATTGTTATAAAAAACATTTATAGAGCATTAGAAAATATGGGACTAAAACAAGCAAACATTTTAGAGCCGTCTTGTCGGAGTTGGAAACTTTTTAGGAATGTTACCAGAGGAATTAGAAAATTGTTCAATGTATGGAGTAGAATTGGACAGTATAAGTGGAAGAATAGCACAGCAACTATATCAAAAAAGCACTATTGCTATACAGGGATATGAAAAAACGAATATACCAGATAACTTTTTTGATGTAGCAATAGGCAATGTTCCATTTGCTGAACATACAGTAAATGATAGAAGATATAATAAGAATAAATTTTTATTGCACGATTATTTTTTTGCAAAGAGTTTAGATAAAACTCGCCCACGGTGGAATAGTAACTTTTGTAACTTCTAAAGGAACAATGGACAAAGAAAACAGTAAGGTGCGAAGATATTTATCACAAAGAGCAGAACTTGTTGGAGCAATAAGACTACCAGATAGTACATTTAAAGATAATGCAGGAGCAACAGTAACATCAGATATAATTTTTTTAAAGAAAAGAGATAAAATCACAGATATTGAAGATGACTGGGTAAATCTTGATGTTGATGAAAACGGTATAAAAATCAATAAATATTTTGTAGATAACCCTCAAATGATTATGGGTAAAATGGTAAAAAAGAAAAATGGCAGGTTTGGTAATGATTACGATACTTGTGAGTTAGAAGATGGTAGCAATTTAGATGAAATGTTATCTAATGCTATTTTAAATATACAAGCTGAAATAGAAGAATATGATATAGATGAAGTAATCGAGGAGGAAAATTCTATCCCTGCTGATCCAACAATAAAAAATTTTTCTTATGCAATAGTAGATGGTAAAGTTTTTTATAGAGAAAACAGTAAAATGTTTGAAAAGAATTTGCCAGAAACAACAACTAGCCGTATAAAAGGTATGGTTGGAATAAGAGATTGTACAAGAAAACTAATAGAACTGCAAATGGAAGATTCTCCAGATGATGAAATAAAAAAAGAGCAACAAAATTTGAATAGATTATATGATAATTTTGTAAAGAAGTATGGAAGAATAAACAACAGAGGAAATAATCAAGCATTTAATGAAGATAGTAGTTATTATCTATTGTGTTCATTAGAAGTATTAGATTCAAAAGGTAATTTTTTAGAAAAAGCAGATATGTTTTCAAAAAGAACTATAAATGCTAAAAAAGAAATTACAAAAGTTGATACAGCAAATGAGGCATTGATTTTATCATTAACAGAAAAAGCAAGAATTGATATAGACTATATGAAATCTCTTACAGATAAAACAGAGGATGAACTTGTAAAAGAATTAGAAGGTCAGATATTTGTAGAGCCTACAAAACAACTAGCTGAAGAAAAGAAATATGTAACAGCAGATGAGTACCTTTCTGGTAATATTAGAGAAAAACTAGCAATAGCTAAAATGGTAGCATTAGTACACCCAGAATTTGAAGTTAATGTAAGAGAATTAGAAAAAGTAATGCCAGAAGATATTAAAGCTAGTGAAATAATAGTAAAACTAGGAGCAACTTGGATACCAGAAAAATATATAGAACAGTTTATTTATGAACTGTTAGAAACACCTTCTTATAATCGAAGTGATATAAGAGTACATTATTCTCAATATACATCACAATGGAATGTTACAGGGAAATCAGTAGATAAATCAAATGTCAGAGCAACAAAAACTTATGGAATAGATGGAAAAATAAATGCTTATAGAATAATTGAAACAGCTTTAAACTTAAATGATATAAAAGTATATAAAACAATAATAGATTATCAAACAGGCGAAGAAAAAAGAGTTATAGATAAGCAAAGAACAGCAATAGCACAAGCTAAAGAAGATGAAATAAAAATGAAGTTTGAAGAATGGATTTTTAAAGACCCAGATAGACGTGAGGATTTAGTAAAACTATATAATGAAAAATTTAATAGTATAAGAAATAGAGTGTATGATGGAAGTCATTTAAAATTTTATGGAATGAATCCAGAAATCAAACTTACAGAAGCACAAGTAAATGCAGTAGCTAGAGGACTTTATAGTGGAAACACATTGTTAGCACACGAAGTAGGTGCAGGAAAAACATTTGAAATGGTCGCTATTGCAATGGAAAGTAAAAGACTAGGCTTATGTAATAAGCCAATAATTACAGTACCTAACCATATTGTAGAACAATTTGCGAGTGATTTTTTAAGATTATATCCAAGTAGCAACATTCTGGTAACTACCAAAAAAGATTTTGCTAAAAATAATAGAAAAAAGTTTTGTTCAAAAATAGCAACAGGAGATTTTGATGCAATTCTAATTGGACACAGTCAATTTGAAAAAATACCTATGTCAGTAGAAAGACAGAGGTATTTTTTAAATAAACAAATAGAGGAAACAATACAGGGAATTAAAGAACTAAAAGAACAGAATGGAGAAAAGTTTTCAATAAGACAGCTAGAAATCACTAAAAAATCATTACAAGCAAAACTTGAAAAACTTAATAATCAAGATAAAAAAGATGATGTTATAACATTTGAACAGCTGGGAGTTGATAAACTATTTGTTGATGAGGCACATTATTATAAAAATCTTTTCTTACAAAGTAAAATGAAAAGAATATCTGGTATAGGAAATAGTGATGCACAAAAAAGTTCAGATATGTTTATGAAATGTCAGTATATGGATGAGGTAACACGGTGGAAAGGGTATTGTTTTTGCAACAGGTACACCAATATCAAACAGTATGACAGAACTTTATACAATGCAACGATATTTACAATATTCAACATTAGTAAAATATAATTTACAGCATTTTGATGCTTGGGCAAGTACATTTGGAGAAACAGTAACAAGTGTAGAACTTGCACCTGAAGGCGATAAGTTTAGAATTAAGACACGTTTTGCACGATTTAATAATATACCAGAACTAATGACAATGTTCCGTGAAATTGCAGATATTCAAACAGCTGAAACATTACATCTTCCAACTCCAGAAGTAGAAAAACACCCAATAGCAGTTCCAGCAAGTCAAATACAAAAAGATATGGTGGCAAGTTTGGGAGAAAGAGCAGAGGCAATTAGAGAGGGGAGAGTTACTGTATGGGAAGATAATATGTTAGCTATAACAAATGAGGGAAGAAAACTAGCACTAGACCAAAGGCTAATAAATGAACAACTACCAGATGATCCGAATAGCAAAGTCAATAGTTGTGCTAATAATGTATATGAAATATGGGAAAAGACAAAAGAGAATAAATCAACACAATTAGTTTTTTGCGATTTATCAACGCCAAAATCTTTAGGAACTGAAGATAATCCTTATGAAATGGAACAAGTAAATGGAGTATGGAAATTAAAAGAAAGAGCTTTTACAGATGTATATACTGATTTAAAAAGAAAATTAGTAGAGAAAGGCATACCACCAGACGAGATTGCTTTTATACACGAGGCAACATCAGAAACTAAAAGAGAAGAAATATTTAGTAAAGTTCGTAGTGGAGAAATTAGAATTTTAATGGGAAGTACGCAGAAAATGGGGGCAGGTACAAATGTGCAAGATAAAATTATAGCACTACACCATTTAGATTGTGCTTGGACACCAGACGCATTAACCCAAAGAAATGGTAGAGGAATAAGACGAGGAAATCTTAATCCTTTAGTACATACTTATAACTATGTAACACAAGGCACATTTGATGCTTATATGTATGAAACAGTTGAAAGAAAACAAAAATTTATAGGACAAATTATGACGTCAAAAACTCCTATTAGAAGTATGGAAGATGTTGATGAAAGAGCATTAGATTATGCAATTATTAAAGGTGTTGCAACAGGTAACCCACTAATGCAGGAAAAAACAGAATTGGAAACAAAAACAGCAAAATTAAAAATGTTAAAGCAAAGTTATTTAAGTCAAAAATATGATTTAGAAGATATGGTAGAAAGAAAATATCCAACTCAAATAAAGGAATGCAAAGAAAATATAGAAAAGCTAAAAGAGGACAGCCAATATCTAATTGAAAACACTAAAATCAAAGATGACAACTTTTCTCCAATGGTATTGAATAATCAAGTTTATAATGAAAGAGCAAAAGCAGGAGAGAAAATACTAGAACTATGTAAGAGTGTCAAAGATACAAAAGGGGTTGAAATAGGAACATACAGAGAATTTAAAATGTATTTAGAATTTAATACATTTCAGAAAGTATTTCAAGTTGCATTAAAAAATAAAATGATGTATAGAGCAATACTAGGCTCAGATAAGATAGGTGTAATAACTCGTATAAATAATGCTTTAGAATCAGTTACGAAAACTATTGAAGATAATCAAACTAGATTAGAAAATTTGCAAGTACAATATAAAAATGCACAAGATAATTTAACAATTCCATTTGCACAAGAAAATGAATTACAAGAAAGTTTAGCACGATTAAAAGAAGTTGATAAAGAACTTAAAATAGGCGAGGTAAAAGAGTCTGGAACAGTAGAATTTGATGATGAAGAAAATGTAGATATGGAAGAAATTGAAGATTATTCTAAAAATAAAAAGAAAGAATATGTTAGATAAAATGTGAAAAAATCCTATTATAAAATTTGCACATTTGCTATACTAAAATTTATAATATAAGATGTGTATATAATTTTATTGGAGGTAATTTATATATGGATGAAATAGTTGAAAACAAAGTGCTAGAAGATTTATTTAATGCAAGAAGTGATGGATTTCAAGCTTATTTTGTAAAAGAAAATGGAGAAACAGATGAAATGAAAAAGGTGGAAGAATCTGAAAATAAATTGATAGATATGATAAAATCTAATATAAATAATGAAAAAATACAAAAGCAAATTATAGATCAATTTTATGAAGTTACAGATAATATGATAGTAGTAGAGTGCTTTTGGATGAAACAATATTATAAGTTGGGGTTTACAGATAGAATAAGTTTAAAAAAGCTAAAAGCAATTAAATTTTTAAGAAGATTTAAAAGCAAATAAAAAATTTGAAATATTAGTTTATTTTGTGTTTTTGAAGAAAAAATATGATATAATCATCTCGAAGAATAGTAATTTGTAGAAAGGAGTAATGTGTTATGGAAAAAATAAAAAAATTCTTTAAAGAACATAAAAAAGCAATTGGCTCTATAATAATTTTAATTGGTGTAGTAGTTGCTTGCGCAATAAACTTATTATGGTAAATTACAAGTTATTTTTATGAAAATATTTACAAAAAAATAAAACAGCCTCATTG
>CANSTR010000022.1 GCA_947649935.1 uncultured Clostridia bacterium | reverse complement strand
ATAATTCTTTTTGTTCGTCTAATTTTTCATATTCTGTGACGAATTCTGCCCAGCGCGCTTGGATGATGATACCGTTGTCCCCATTTATTAATTTTAAGGTTACGCCTGCTAAAATTAATAGTATGATAATTGTTACAACTAGTGCAATTAGCGTAATTCCGGTTGTGCTTTTTCATTTGTTTTCCTCCATTTATGTTAATTATTATATATTAATATTGTAACATTGGAGGAAATGTTTTGTCAATATTTTTTGGAGATGTTACAGAAATGTAATATTGGATTTATGCCGTATGGGCGATTATCAATCACTCATGACAGAATAGAATTTATTTCTTTTCATTATTTGATTAATATCGGCAGAATTTGTTTCTTTGGTGTGATTTGATATCATTTTATTGATCCTATAAGCGAGCGTCTGATAGACGCCCCTACGATTATAATCTAAATTGTTAAAAAGCATCCTATCTTGGATGCTTTCTACACTATTTTAATTTGACAATTGTGTTTTTACTTTTTGAATTTCTTCTGGTTTTGCATTTTCTGCTGGAACGTAGTAGCCTTTTGATTCTGCTAATTTAAACAATTCATATTGAAAACTTTCTGCTGAATTTCTCAAATTTTGAAATGTCTGTCTTAATTCCATATTTGCTGTTTCAATAATCGCATTTTGGTAATCTTTTAAACTTGATTTTGTGCACTCCAAAATATCATTTACCATGTACTTTTCTTCCATAAACGCCTCCTAATTAAAAAATGATAATAATTTTTGTTTTGTATTTAAAGTATCTTGAGCAGCCTTATTCAAGACTTGTTTAATTTGTGGGTCAACGCTATTATCTGCATAATTTGTCAATTTCTCATAACTCGTTTCTTGTGCCCCAATCAAATGTCTTAAATTCTGTAATTCCGCTTGATTTAATGTTCCCATCTTCCCCAATCCTTTCTAAATTACTTTAAAAAGTATTGTGCACAAAATTTTCAACTTTATACCAAAAATTCTTATTTCCAAATTTCACCATTGATAAATTTTATCAAAGCCATCGTAAAAGCTTGCTTTGTTAAATCAATTCTTGAAATTTCGCCATGGGTTAATTTTCCAATTCCGCCATCTTGCTTGTTCAAATTGGTTGCCTGAAAAATTCGATTCATAATCACACTTAATTCTTTTTCAATGACTTCATCAACATATTTGTCTGGAATCTTGAAACCGGCACTACAACCAACATTTTGCTCGCCTTCTTCGTTTTCCACAAAGGCAAAATTAAAATCCATCCAATCTCCAAAAGCATTGGAAAGCCCTGCTTCACTTGCTACATAAAAATCTGCATCAATACAATTTTCTTCCGCATATTTTCTAACATTTTTTACTCTATTTCTAGCGCCCTGCATAATTTGGTCATTCAACGGTTCATCTCCAACTTCAGAATCTACAGAAATTCCAGTTATTTCGACATTCTCAAAGTAGCATTCAAACGCTCGTTTTGCTCCTTCTATTTTTCCTGGATTTCTCGTTCCCATTAGAATTTTCATGTTAATTTTCTTCCTTTCTAAGTTGCGTAATTTCTTTATTTTCAATAATTGCTTTAGGATTTTTCTCTGTTAAAATCCACCAGTATTCTCCATCCACTATTTCCAATAGCTTTCCCTGCGCCTTTTGTATTTTATCATAAAAACAGTGATTTAGATGATGCGTATCTGTTGCAAAATAATCTATGATTTTATTTTTTAGCAATTGCTTAATCGTTTTTTGCGCTTCCTTCCCATATGCTCCCATAAGACTGCCATAATTGCTTTGAAAAATTACATTTTCATCAAAATATTCAAAAATTTTTTTTGGATTTTTCTGGATATAGCGATACCTTTCCGGATGCGCAATCACCACTTTTATTTCCTTTTGTAAAAGCGGTTCTATCATTTTTCGAGCAACTTCTTCGGATAATTCTTGATACATCGGCAACTCGATTAACAAATATTGCGAATCTGCCAAAGTAGTAATTTCGCCATTTTCTAATAAATCAATCATTTTATCACAAATAAAAACTTCGTTCCCCAAAAACAAATTCATTACAATATGTTCTTCTCTCAATTTCATTTCCACTTGATTTAAAATTTGCTGATTTTGCCATTTATTTTTCAAATATTGTGGCTCCATATAATGTGGCGTAAAGCAAATTGTATCAAAACCAGCAAGTTTCGCCTTCTTCAAAATTTCCACTGTTTCCTGCATATCAAATGAACCATCATCTACACCTGGCAAAATATGACAATGTAAATCCACCATAATCTTATTTTCCTTTTTCTCTTTCTTATAAAAATTATATCGATAATTTAAACATTTGTCAATTATCTTGTAAAAAACTGGAAGAAATCTCGTTTCCTTCCAGTTTTTCCCCTAACTTTTATTATACCATATTTTCTCACTTATGTCAACTTGACAAATTGCTCCAAATGTGCTATTCAATCTCCAAAAATTCTTGCTTTAATCTCACATAGCCCAATTCTTCCCAGAAATTGTAGGCCAAATTCAAACGGAACAATAATTTTGGTTTTGCGCCTGCTCTGTTTTTGTCAACCACACACACATAATATCTGACATTTGGGTCGTCAAACACCTCCAAATCCTGATATTCCTTTGCTTCTTCAATTGGTGAATATTCATATTTAGCAAGTGTTTGCGGGTTGATTTGTTTCATCAAACATAATGTATCCAAAACTTCTTTTACTGTCTTGCTTGCTGACATATCGTTAATTGTCAAGTTAACTGGCAATGTGCTACTTTCCAATAATTGCATCGAAGAACCAATAAAAATCTCAAATTTTTGCGCTAAATTCGAAAGAATCGTCGCTGTTTTCTTCACTTCGTTTCCGTCGCCAATATTCTCTGTATCCGCTTTTAACGTATCATAGAAAATATATTCAATATTTTCTCTGTAATAATAATTCATGATAATTTTTCGAATATCTTCATTCGTATGCTCTGTAATGTGGATGAAATAAATCGAATTTTCGATTTGTTCGTTTAGCCATTCTGTCGTGGCAATCGTCTTCCTAAATTCGCTTGACAATTCGTCTAACCTTTCCACGAAATCTTGCATTGGCTCATTATCTTCTCTGAAAATATAACCATTTTCGTCTAATTTTACGCCTTTTTTCTTGTCTGGTCTAAACTTTAATTCCAACAATTCGCCTTCTGATTTGCTAATCTCTTGTCCATGCAATTTTTGATAAGCCTTGTTATTCAAAATCGTTGTAATTAAGCAAAGTTTCATTTTTTCTTCTGACATCTCATTCGAAATAATCAACACTTTTTTATTTTGGGCAAATGCCAAATAACTGGCAATATTAATCGTAAATCTACTTTTACCAGAGTTTGAAGGCATAGCATACACAAATGTTTCGCCTTTTCGAATGCCTTTAAACACACTTGACAAAATCGGAAATGGCAAATCTGCTCCTGTTACTAATGAATTCTCTTCATTTAATAGGAAACTTGTTGCATCATCTGTTAAGCGACCTTGGCTTAATCCCGCTGTTACACCGATTTGTTCAATTGCGTTTTCTACTTCTTCTACTGTCATTTCATTGTACAATTTATAATTGACAATATCCAAAATGCTATCACGAATCATTTTTGTTGGCGCTAACAAATAGTTTTTCTTCAAAATAAATAGCTTCTTTAAAATAGTATAAACCATTTCAATGTCGTAATTTCTTTCATTGGCAACTTCTTGCAATTGAACTTGTAAATTGTAGGTATCGTTGGCCTCCAATGGAAGCTTAAATCCTTCTTTGGCAATCGCTGGCGCATATTGCTCTGCCTCGCGGAATAAAATAATTCGATACATATTATCCAATTCTTGATTGGCAAAATGACAATCTTCATACAAGAAATAATATCTTGAAATTGCTTTTGGATTATTTAACAAAAGTCCCAAGAAAACGTATTCTGCTCGCAAACTTGTCAATTGCGCTAATTCTTCCTGTTCAATGCTTTCGTCTGTTTCTTCATCAATTTCCTCGGTTTCTTCTGCTTGAGATTCTTCCTCAGCAAAGTCTTCTGGCTCTTCTATCTCCTCATCATTATCATAAAATGCTATATCTTCTTCTGCAGTTTCTTCATCATCGAAATCTTCTAAATCTTGAGTTTCTTCTGCTGGAAGCTCAAAATCGTCTTCGCCATCTTCCAAATCCTCTAATTCGTCGTAATCTTCTAGGTCGTCCATCTCGTCCATTGGGAGCTCTATTTCTTCTTCATCTTGTTGCGATTCTTCTGGATTTCCGTAATCCTGTAAATCGTCTAACTCTTCACTTTCTTCCATTGGAAGTTCAAAATCTTCTTCGCTGTCATCTACCAAATCTTCTAATTCGTTGTAATCTTCTAAGTCATCAATTTCGTCCATTGGCAATTCAAATTCATCTTCGATTTCTTCTACTTCCTCTGAATTCCCATAATCCTGCAAATCTTCTAAATCGTCATCTTGTTCCATTGGAAGTTCGAAATCTTCGTCGTTTTCATCTTCCAAATCTTCTAATTCGTTGTAATCTTCTAAGTCATCAATTTCGTCCATTGGCAATTCAAATTCATCTTCGATTTCTTCTACTTCCTCTGAATTCCCATAATCCTGCAAATCTTCTAAATCGTCATCTTGTTCCATTGGAAGTTCGAAATCTTCGTCACTGTCTTCTTCCAAATCTTCTAAGTCATCCATCTCGTCCATTGGGAGTTCAAAATTATCCTCTTCTTCATCTAAAATCTCAAAATCACTTAAGTCTCCCAAATCATCTAATTCATCAAGTTCATATATCACGTCATCGTCATTTTCCAAGTCGTTCTTCTTTTTATCGTCTTCATCTAAAAACATATTTTCCCTCCATCTACGATAACCATCGTTTTATCCTACGTTTATTTCGCTTTGTAAAATTCCTACTCCTATTATATCGATAAATTTCATTCTGCGCAATACAAAATCGAAATTTTATTCTTAAATTTCTACAATATTGACAACTTCTAAATATTCCTCTTTCATTTCATTCTCAATTGCTGTATACAAAGCATTGACTGTATCCAGTGACGTAAAACATGGAATTTTGCATTCCACTGCTGTCCTTCTAATTTTAAATCCATCACGGTTTGACTCTTTTCCTTTGGTTGGCGTATTAATGACAAAATTAATTCTGCCAGATTGTATCAAATCAATAATACTATCTTTTCCTTCCCAAATTTTCTCAACTGCCGTACTATTGATACCATGTGATGCTAAGAAATTCGCTGTGCCTGATGTCGCATAAATCTGGAAACCTTTTGCTGCAAACTTCTGTGCAATCGGTAACATCTCCTCTTTATCTTTGTTGCGAACCGTAATCAAAATCGCTCCATGGCTTGAAACATTCGCACCGCTTGCGATAAATGCCTTCAAAATCGCATTATGAAATTCTCTGTCAACTCCCAAAACTTCTCCTGTTGACTTCATTTCAGGTCCAAGACTGGTATCGGCATTTTTGATTTTTTCAAATGAGAAAATCGGCATTTTTACGCAAACATAATCACTTCTTTTCCATACGCCAGTGCCATATTCCATATCACGTAATTTCTCGCCAAACATCACGCGAGTAGCAATATCAATCATTGGCAAATTCGTGACCTTGCTAATATAAGGAACGGTTCTACTAGAACGCGGATTTACTTCAATAATATACACCTCATCATTGGAAATAATAAACTGGATATTCAACATTCCAATAATGTTCAACTCTTTCGCAATCTTTTCTGTATACTCCACAATTTTCGCTTGATGATGTTCTGCCACGCTTTGCGTTGGATACACCGAAATACTATCCCCAGAATGTACGCCAGCTCTTTCCAAATGCTCCATAATTCCCGGAATTAGCACATTTTCTCCATCGCAAATGGCATCCACTTCCAACTCTTTGCCAAGCATATATTTATCTACCAAGATTGGATGTTCTTGTGCAACTAGGTTAATCTCATTTATGTACTCTTCAATTTCATTATCATCATAAGCAATCGCCATTCCTTGCCCACCCAAAACATACGAAGGTCGAACAAGAACTGGATAGCCAAGCGCATTTGCGACTTCTTTTGCCTCTCCAACCGTATAAATCGTACTTCCCTTTGGACGCAAAATTCCGCAGTTATTCAAAGCTTCATCAAACTCTTTTCTATCCTCCGCACGATCCATATTTTCCGCGCTTGTTCCAATGATTTTAACGCCCATATCAGATAACGCTTTCGTCAATTTAATCGCTGTTTGCCCACCAAATTGCACAATCGCGCCTTCTGGCTTTTCTGTATCGACAATATTTTTTACATCTTCAGGTGTCAATGGCTCAAAGTATAATTTATCTGCAATGTCAAAATCCGTACTCACTGTTTCTGGATTATTATTGACGATAATCGTCTCAAATCCAAGTTTCTTAAGCGCCCAAACGCCATGCACACTGCAATAATCAAACTCAATTCCTTGCCCAATACGAATTGGTCCAGAACCAAGCACCATAATTTTTCTTTTATCTGTTTGTCTCGCCTCATTTTCCTCATCATAACTTGAATAATAATATGGCGTTCTCGCCTCAAATTCGGCAGCGCATGTGTCTACCATTTTGAAATTTGCCACAATTCCATTTTCTTCTCGCATTTTCAAAATTTCGCTTTCTGACATACCACTTAGGCGCGAAATCACTTTGTCTGTAAATCCCATTTTTTTCGCTTTTAGCAACATTTTCGAATTCATTTCATTAAAGATAAGTTCATTTTCCATGCGAACAATTTTGTAAATGCAACCAATAAAAAATCTGTCAATTGTCGTAATTTCATGGATTTTTTCTACCGAAATCTCACGTCTAATTGCTTCTGCAATCACAAAAATTCTGTCATTATCCACATCTTTCAACTTTTCTAAAATTTCTTCTTTTTCTAAATCCGCCAAACCTGGCATAATGAAACTATCCATATTTTCTTCTAGAGAACGAATGGCTTTCATTAGTCCTGCTTCCAAATTTGGGGCAATCGCCATTACTTCACCAGTTGCCTTCATTTGCGTGCCTAACGTTCGATTAGCTGTCAAAAATTTCTTAAATGGCCATTTTGGAATTTTGACTACCACATAATCCAAAACTGGCTCAAAACAAGCATACGTCTTGCCTGTGACTTCATTTTTGATTTCGTCTAAGGTGTAACCAAGTGCGATTTTGGTTGCCACTTTCGCAATTGGATAACCCGTTGCTTTCGAAGCCAATGCTGATGAACGGCTTACTCTAGGATTTACCTCAATCACCGCATATTCAAAACTATTTGGATTTAACGCAAATTGCACATTACAGCCGCCCTCAATTTTCAAAGCTGAAATAATTTTAATTGCAGAAGTTCGAAGCATTTGATACTCCTTGTCTGCCAACGTTTGAGATGGTGCAATGACGATACTGTCGCCTGTATGTACACCAACTGGGTCAATATTTTCCATATTGCAAATCGTAATGCAATTTCCCGCGCTATCACGCATTACCTCATACTCAATTTCTTTCCAACCGCTAATGCATTTCTCCACCAAAATTTGCCCAACTCTTGACATATGAATTCCAGAATTAGCAATTTCTTCTAATTCTTCCATCGTATACGCAATTCCGCCACCTGTGCCACCTAACGTGTACGCAGGACGAATAATCACTGGCAAACCAATTTGGTTTGTGAAATCGATTGCGTCTTCCACAGTTTCCACAACTTTACTGCTAATACATGGCTCGTTAATGGATTCCATCATATCTTTAAAGGCCTGTCTGTCTTCCGCATTTTTGATGCCTTCTGTTCCTGTTCCCAAAAGGCGTACGTTGTGCTCTGCCAAAAAGCCACATTCTGCCAATTCCATGGCAAGATTTAGTCCAGTTTGTCCGCCTAAATTTGGCAAAATGCTGTCTGGATGCTCTTTTTCGATTACTTTTTTCACGGTTGTAACGGTTAATGGTTCGATGTAAATTTTGTCTGCCATGTTTTTATCTGTCATAATTGTTGCTGGATTGGAATTAATCAATACGACTTCAATTCCTTCTTTTTTTAATTCTCTACAGGCTTGTGTTCCTGCATAATCAAATTCTGCGGCCTGCCCAATGATAATGGGTCCAGACCCAATTACTAATACTTTTTTAATTTCGCTATTTTTTGGCATTTTCTCCTCCTTTTATTTGCTTATATTCTGGGCATTGCCCTGTACCTCTTGTATTTTCTGTCATGGGCGGGCGATTGATAATCGCCCCTACGATATTTGCAATCATTTTTATTATACATTTCAATTAGGTCGATGTGGGCATCGACCCCTACAGGTCCATTATAATTTTTCAATAAATTCTTCAAATAGATAGGATGAATCCTGTGGTCCCGGACATGCCTCTGGGTGAAATTGCACGGTCGCAATATTCTTATTTTTATAACGAATTCCCTCCACTGTATTGTCATTCAAATTGATGTGTGAAACTTCTGCAATCTCTGGATTTACACTATCTGCTACAATATAATACCCATGATTTTGCGATGTAATCTGCACTTTTCCCGTCGCCAAATCCTTCACTGGATGATTTGGTCCACGATGCCCATATTTTAACTTCGCTGACTGAAATCCATGCGCCAACGCCATTAATTGATGTCCTAGACAAATTCCAAAAATCGGCAAATCTGCTTTGATTAAATCTTTGATAACTGCAATTTCTTCTCGGCAAGTTTGTGGGTCACCTGGTCCATTGGAAAGCAAAATTCCATCTGGCTTTAATTGCAAAATCTTATTTGCCGGCATGTTAGACGGACAAACTGTCACCCCAACTCCTCTTTTTAAAAAGGAATTTACAATATTGTGCTTAAAGCCATAATCCATTAAAACAATTTGCTTTTCATTGGATTTTCCATAGGACATAACCTGCTTTGTTGTAACTTGTCTTACAACATGCCCTACTTCATAATCTTTTATTTTTTTCATAATTTCAGTCATGTTGCTGATATCAGAAGTGACAAAGCCTTTCATTGTGCCTGATTCGCGCAGAATTTTCGTTAATTTTCTGGTATTGATATTCGTTAAACCTGGAATTTTGTACTCTCTCAAAAATTTATTGAGATTGCCTTCTTTTCTAAAATTGCTGTCAAATTCAGCCAATTCATGAATAAAAACTGCTTTTGCCCAAATGTTTTCTGATTCAAAATCTTCTGGTATAACGCCATAATTTCCAATTAATGGATAGGTCATAACAATGCCTTGTCCGCTATAGGAAGGGTCTGTGAATGTTTCCAAATAACCTGCCATTCCTGTGTTAAAAACGACTTCACAGGCAGTATCCACCGTGGTTGCACCAAATCTTTCTCCTTCAAAAACTTCTCCATTTTCTAGCACCAAATATCCAATCATTTTTTCCTCCTCTTTTCATTTTTTACTACTCAAAAAGAAAACACTAAATCATAAAATCTAGTGTTTTTTTACTAAAACGAATAGAAAATAAAGAAGAAAATGCTTTACCAATCATAGCTTTTTTTCTATGATTCGCTACTGCTATTTGGTTAAAGCATTTCCTTTTCTCCATTTTTTACTAACCTCTTATATTTTTATTTATCTTGTATATTTTAATCCATTTTTAGACTAATTGCAAGAGTTTTTTTGTATTTTTTGGCGGAGTGAGTGGGATTCGAACCCACGGGCCCTTATGCAGGACTACTACAGTTCCAGTGTAGCTCGTTATGACCACTTCGATATCACTCCATATTAATTTTTATTCTCTAAACTTATTATACCAAAAAATCTATTTTTTTGCAACTATTAATTTTATAAATTTAACATTTCCAGATAAATTTTATGAATTTCTTTTTCTTCTTTATATTTATTTTCCATTGGACACATTCCAGTATTGTCTTTATTTCTAATATAATCGACTTTTTCTGAGTATTCATACAAAATGCGGTTTTCGTCTAATACTGGAATGGCATATTGACTCATCACATCTGCATAAATTTGTTTTACTCCTGCAACTGCCAAAATAGAGGCAGCCACTTTTCCGATTACTTTATCTGCAACAATTGCTCCCTTTAGTGCATTTGGGTTTTCTTGTAGAATGTTTTTGATATCTTTGATTCGGTTCTGATAATATTCTTTGATTTCTCCACTTGCATAGAAAACCACCAATGAAGCATTTTTTTGATGTAAAATCTCTTTCATTTCTTCTATTTGCATCATGAAAATACTTTCCTTTCTTATTTAATTTTTATAAAATCTGGTTTTCTATGATGAAAAATTGCTATTTCATCAAAACCTGCCTCTTTTAACAAATCATAGGCAATATCAAAATCTTTTGCCAAATCTTCTACTTTGTGTGCATCAGAACCTATCGTAATGATTTTTCCACCAAGTTCTTTGTATCTTTTTACAATATCAATATTGGGATGTGGATTTCCTAAACCATAGCGTATTCCTGATGTATTGATTTCAATTCCCTTATCTTTTTTAATTAATTGAATTAAAATTTCATCAAGAATCTCCTTAAATTCTTGATATTCTATTTTCTTTTCCGAATATCCACCATATCGAACTACATAATCAAGATGTCCATAAACATCAAACTCATCGTTATATAATTTTATATTTTGCAAAACTTCTTTGAAATATCTTTGATACGCCTCTTTTCTGGTATATCCTTCAAAAAAACTGCTATCCATTGCCATATCTTTTTTGCACGTGATATGCGAAGAACCTATAATAAAATCAAACGAATACTGTTTCACCATATTTCTAATTGATTCTACTGTGTCTGGTTGAAGTCCAATTTCTATTCCAAAATTAACTTTTATTTTTTCATTATCCTTATACTTTAAATATTCATTTTGATAATGATTTACATCCAATGTTTTTAAATTTGTTTTCAACCCATCATAAATATCATAATGTTCTGTAAAAGTAATCTCATCAACGCCCTTTGTTTTAGCAACTTCTAAATATTCTGCCATACTAGAAATTCCATCATGACTTATTTTAGTATGTACATGACAATCTTTCATTTCAATTCCTCCTATTTTAATCTTTTATTTCACCTTCACCCCAATTAAATACAACAAATCCATTGCTTGCAATTGGTCTATCACTGCTCCTTTTATATCCTCGATTGCAATCGCGATTTCTTCTATTTTGCTACTTGACAAATCCACATTTTTTAAACTTGTTTTAAAAAATTGGGCTCTTGCTAAGTCTGCATTTTCAAAAGAAAGATTCTTGATTTTCGTTTCTTGAAAATAACTATTGCGCAAAATAGAATCTTTAAACAACACGTTTTCCAGACTTGCCATTGATAAATTCAAATAACTTGCATTTGTTTCCAAAAAGGAAACATGGTAAAATCTATTTTCTGCCAAATCGCTCCCAGACAATTTGCAATTATTGAATTCACATCGAATAAAAGCCGTTCCAACAAATTTTGTATTTGAAAAATCACAATTTTCAAATAGCACATCTTTAAAAGTTACTCTTTCCAATTTCCCAGCTTGCATGCAAATATGAGAAAATTTGCAATATTCAAATTCAACATCCAATAATTCTATTTCATTGCATTCTTGCTTTTCAAAAATGTTATATTGCAAATTTTCATTCTCACAAATATCACCAAATCTTCTAGGTTCCAAATTTTCAAAATCACTTTTTTGAGGCTTTACTAAATTCATTTTTTCCTCCGTCATTTATATTTTATCACTTAATTATCTTTTAAATCAATATACTCCAAACATTTTTCTTCCAACTTTTTAAAATCACATATATTAAATTTACTTCTTGTCCCTTCTCTTAATCCTAACTTATATACTTCTCTGGCTATTTTCTTTATTTTTTCTCGATTCACATTACAATAATGCAATTCTTTTCTTAAAAGAATTTGATACTTTTCATCTTCTTTTGAAAAGTCTTTCTGATTTAAATATTCTATTGGACAAGGAAACATAAAAGAAAATCTTAAAGAAGATATCGGTTCTAATTCTTTACTTTTTCTATTTTTATCCATTATTAAAAAAACGGTATGTACTTTTTTATGATAAGACGATACGGGTGCAAAATAATTAAAATTATTAATCGTAAGCACTATTCCACAAAAAAATTTTTTATGTTTCTCATAGTTTATATTTGGTATTTTTTCATCACCATTTTCTTTTAAATATTTTATATATTCACCATCTACTTCATAAAATTTTAATTTCACTTTCCTATCTTCCTTTCATATAAAATGGGAGTTAAAATTTAATTTTAACCCCCACATTAAAACAGACTATTTTTTTGAGCTAATCTACACTCGAATATATCGTTCACTATATTAATGAGTTGTGAAAAACTCGAATACATCATTCGCCATTTTTTATGAGTTGCGAAACACTCGAATTATCAAATAGCTATTCTCTTCTAGTATATTAATTATACTACTTTTTTATGTGCATGTCAATGAAATTTTAAACTATTTTTTCTTTTTTGGTTTAGGAAGTGGCGTGACTTTTTCTACTTCTTTTATGATTTCTTTGCAAAATTCTTGATTGTCAATATCCAAAATATAATGCTCTTTCGCACCTTGATATGGGCAGCCACATTCCGCATCTTTCATGCTTTCTGCAATGCAATCCAATTTTTTCACAAAAGGAACATTATCACAAACAATCATAACTGGCTTGTCATTCACATACACCATATACTCCCCAAACATTTTTCGGTAACGAACCTCGCCAATTCCAGCAATTTGCTCACATACATATTCAATAAATTCTTGTGTTGTTGCCATTTTTTTCTCCTTTACTTTTTTCTTATTATACTATAATAGCAAGCAATTGTCAATTTAGACAAAAAAATTCCAGATTTCTCTGGAATTTTTTCTATTTTTGATTATAGAACAAATTTCTTAATCATCACAACACCTGCGCTGATAATTGTCAAAACTGCTGTTGGAAGAATGATATATTTTGGTGCACTACCTGTTGAAATACTCAAAAGTACATCTGCATGGTCAATATCATCTTCGCCATCTTTTTGGTTATCTGGTGTTGAATCAATGTCGTCTGTATCGTTGGCATCGTTGTAATCTTGACTGATTTCTGCAACGTTTTTCTTCAAACCTAAATTGTCTTCCCCATTAATCCATCTTAGAACCACTGGTACTGTAACAGATTCACCTGGTTGCAATAACTTTTTCGCCAAAGCATTTGTCACAATGATTCTGTCTGAAATAGCTGTCCAATCTTTATTATCACCTTCTACAAATTGCAATCCTTCTGGAATGTAATCCTTGATTTCTGTAGCAAATCCAGGAATTGTTCCTTCATTTGTAACAGTAATGTTGTACTCAAATTTCACAATGGTTGAATTAATTTTCTTTCTGTGAATTTCCACTTTCATCAATTTTCCATTGGTTGCTGGATATTCTGTTGTAGAATCTCCCACCGTTACAACTGCTTTTGATAAATTTTTCTTAAGCGCTAAATCGAAAACTCCTACATGAACTTTTTCTTTATCAATATCATCTTCGCCATCTTTTTTGTTGTTTGGCGTTGAATCAACATCGTCAACTTCGTTGCCGTCTTTATCGGTATCTTTTGTGATTTCCGCTGTGTTGATAATCGTGTCATTTGACGATTTTGCATTTACTTTAAACACTACTTTTACATCTTGATAACTTAAATTTCCTTTTTCAGTATCCAAAGCTTTCAACAACGCACTTTCTTTTCTCGCTTCTGATTTCTCTTTTGACAAATAATCAGTTCTAATTTCTACTGCTTTGCTTGCATCTGATGTTTCATTTCCGTTACTATCAACCATTTTCCAACCATATTTTTTATTGATTTCATTGTTGGTTTCAAAAGTTAATCCAGCTGGAATGTCATCTCCGATTTCTGCTGCATATCCATCCATTTCACCTTCGTTGTAAACTCGAATCGTGTAAGTCACAGTATCTCCATTGTTTACTTCCAAAGCTGTATCTGGATGTTCATATGTTATTTTTCCACTATTATAAGTTACTTTAGGAACTCTATCTGTGATTTCTTTGTTGTTCACTGCTGTGATAAATTTTTGTAAAGCCAAGTCAAATTTTTTATCTTCCATTGTTAGTATTTCATAATCATTGTCATCCTCTTCATCGTCTCCATGAAAAAACCATGGCATATCATTATCTGGAATAGAATCTCTATCTTCTACTTCATTTTTATCGCTATCTAAATCTGCTGTAATCTCTGCCACATTTCTTAAAGCTGAACTACTTCCCAAAACAATACATGTAATTTCAACATCTTTATAATCCAATTTATCAGAGCCATCAAACGCTTTGATTAAATTGCTACTACTTGAAGAACTAAGCGCTGTTGACACAACTGACATGCGTGCATCTTTGGAAAGTGCCACATCAGATTCCCACATATTGCCAACTACAACATCCACATTGGCCAAATCTGAAACTCCTGTAAAATCATCTACTTTCAAATTCTTTGTGCCATTTGTGATACTGCTAAGTTTAACCGTTTCTAGCTTACTATCGCTTCCTTTTTGAATGGCCCAAGCATTGTCAATGTTGTTTTTATAATTTACCAAAAATCCTAAGCCATCTGGCAAATAATCTGCTATTTTTTCAGCATAGCCATCCATTTCGCCTTCATTATAAACTCTGATAGTATAAGTTACAACGTCACCTGGTTCTACTAAAACTGGTGTTTTTACTTGTTTGTAATCCGCTGTTGTTTTACCATTCTTTAATGGCGTTGTATTAACAACTGGCTCTCTTTTTGGCTCAACTGCTTTTCCATTCACTTTTGTGATGAATTTTTGCAAACTCAAGTCAAATGCTTTTCCTGCCAAAATGACTTTTTCAAAATCGTCATCATCTTGATGTCCTTTATAAAAGAAGTCTGTTTTCGTTAAATCTTTCTCACCGCTTGTTCCTGCATAGTCTGATGTATGTACACCGCTGGTTGGTCCATTTGGCTCAGAATCTCTATCATCAATGTCATCTTCTGCAATTTCTGCAAAGTTTGTTAAGACTTCGCCAGAAGCTGTGCTATCTGCTATTTTGCATACAATGTCAACATTGTATCCTTTCAAACTTCCAGATTCTTTATCAAAAGCTGGTATCGCTGTATCTTTCACTAAAGTAGTTGTCGCAACAGTTCCGTTTTTTACCTCTTCTACTTCCCAACCAAATTTCTTGTTTGTTTCATTGTCTTTGACAAATTCCAAACCAGTTGGCAAATAATCTGCTATTTTCAAAACTTTTCCTTCTGTGTCGCCTTCGTTATATACAGAAATTCGATAGGTTACCAAATCGCCTGCTTTTACTTCCACTGGCGATTTTTTATGTTTGTACTCTGCTGTCGTGCTTTTTCCGTCTTTTAAGCCTTCTACATCAACACTTGGTGTTCTGTCTGTGATTTCTTTGCTATTTACTGCAATAATATATTTTCTCAAAGCTAAGTCAGCTTCTTCTTTTCCTTCTATTTTTACACCAACATTATCCGTTACTTTATCGCCTTCTTTTGTCAATAACACTAATGGTTGATACGTTGGATTGCTTGCTGACCACACAGATGCTTTTGTACCAAATTTTGAATAGTCTAAATTCAATTTTACGTTTTCAATCGTATTACCACTCATTGGCAAGTAAATGTAATATTCTGTGTCAAAAATCTCATTGATTTTTTTACTAATTTCTTTTCCGTCTTTATCTTTTATCACATATTTCGTGGAAGGAATTTCTCCTTTGCCGTCTGTCAATGTGATGGCATAATCGCTACTTGATAAATCAGAAGATGGAGCCGTTACTTTAAAAGGTCCTACTTTATAATTGCTTCCGTCTACTTCGCAAGTTACAGATTTATTAGCAATGGTTGGATATTTGGCACTCGATGCTTTGAACACTTCATTTTTATGCGCAATGGCTGTGTTCACAAAGTATTGATATAACACCGTAAGCCAATCATGTTTTGCTGAACTGATGCTGTCTGTCGAACCTGTAATTCCTTTTCTGTCAATGACTGGCAATTTCAACTTGCCACTGGCATCTTTTTGCACAAAATCAATGTTTTGCAATGTTTTTTCTCCATTATTGGTGAAATACCAAATTGCCCATTGTTGAATTACTTCGATATCATCATCTGTGATTTCTGCTTTGACATCATCCAATGTTGCTGCATCTTCATATTCAGAATGAATCACACTATCAAAAGCATTTTTTAGTAAGGTTTCTTTTTGTTCTTTCCTTTGTGCTACTGTCATTTGCTTTCTTAAGTACATGTTGTCCAATAACCAGCACAAAGAGTTATAATTTTCATCACTCATGCTAAAGGTAGCTGGTTTTTCTGCAAAGAAATCAGGAATGGTTCTTGTGTATTCAATCGAATCGATTGTACCACTTGCATCAATTGTTGGGAAGGAATTATTTCCATCTAAACAATAGAAAGCATCGGAATACAAGTAGCCTCCTGTGCCACCATCTTTATCATCACTTCTGACAACTTTTAAAATTGGTGTTCCACCATCTCCACCAAAAATGTACTCATATTGCTTTTTATCATACTTGTCCTCAACTTCTTCTGCTAAACTTTCGGTTGATTCTGGTCCACCTTCATGAAATTCCAAAGAAACTAAATTCGTTTTGTTTACTGTACTGTCTTTTTCATTTGTTAAAGCTGCTGCTAGCACAACGCTTGTGTGTGGCATCATCAATGTTGCGATACATGCGATTGCTGTTACTACTTTCAAAAATTTCTTTTTCACCATTTTTTTACCATCCTTTATAAAATATTTAACATCTGTAAACATTTTTACATTATCTTTTCTTTATTATAACTCATTTTAACAAAAAAAGCAAGTCTTTCACCTGCTTTTTTCATATTTTTTATCCTAAACTTTCATAATAGGCATTATACAATTTTGCATAATAACCATCTGTTTGCAATAACGCTTCATGATTGCCTTCTTCTACAATGCTTCCGTTGTCTAGCACAATGATTTTGTCAACATTGATGATAGTTGATAATCGATGCGCTATGAAAATAGACGTTTTATTGGCTGACAAACGGTCAATTGATTTTTGGATTAAACTTTCTGTATATGTGTCAATATTGGCTGTTGCTTCATCTAACACAAAAATATTCGGATTGTTAGCAAACACACGTGCAAAGGCAATTAATTGCTTTTGTCCTTCTGAATAAGAATTTCCACGCTCATTGGCAATTTGCTCCATTCCGTTTGGCAAGGAATTCACAAATTCATCGGCAGAAGCCAGCTCGATTGCTTCTTCTACTTCCATGTCATCCAAATTTTCGAATAATTTTATGTTGTCTTTAATGCTTTTCGCAAAAATAAATGGGTCCTGCAAAATAATACCAATATTCTTTCGCAAACTTCTTAAATTAATATCGCGAATATTGACGCCATCAATCAAAATTTCACCTTTTTGGATTTCATAAAAACGATTAATCAAATTCGTAATCGTGGTTTTGCCGGAACCCGTTTTTCCAACTAGCGCAATACTTTCGCCTGGATTGATTGTGAAACTGACATCTTTTAAAATCCAATTTTCACCGTCGTCATACGAAAACCAGACATGCTTAAATTCAATTTTTCCCTTGACATCTTTTAATTTCACACCAGATTCAAAATCTTCTAGCGCATCCTTTTGGTCTAAAATATCGTATATTTTGTCAATGGAAACAAAGGCTTCTTGCACGGTTTCAATGTTTTCGATAATTCTTGTAATTGGCTCAAATAACTGCGTCATGTAAGTGATGAATGCATAAATAAATCCTACTTCTAGCGAAATTCCAAATAAGTGATTCGTACAAGTTACAACAATAATGGCAATTCCTATTTTTTCCAAAATCGTCATTAAAGCTGGAAGCAAGCCTTCGATGATTCCTGTTTTTACACGCGCTTTGAAATAACCATTGGTATATTCTTCACATTCGGTTTGCTTTTCTTTTTGAATGTTAAACACTTTGATAATTTTGGCTCCATAAATCGTTTCTGCTAAAAAAGTATTCAAATTGGTTCGGATGGCTTTTGACACATCGTATTGTTTATGTAGGATGGTTGTTAACGTATAGGAAAATAGGATGATAAAAGGCACAACAATAAACGTAAGCAAGCCTAATTTCCAATTAAAATACAACATGATGCCTGCGATAGCAAAAATCAAAATAATATCTTTCATAATGGTTGCTACAATGTCTTTAAATAAAGTAGAAATGTCTTCCACATCATTGGTGATACGCACAAACAATTTGCCGGAAGATGTTTTATCATGAAATGTGGCATTTGTATTTTGCGAAAATTTGAACAGACGATTTCTTAAGGAATAGATGACTTCTTCGCCCATCATATTCACCGTCGTAGTTGTAATAAAATCGATGATATTTCCTAATAGCACAATCGTAATATAAATGACACCAATCATGGAAACCGTCATTGTGCCTTTTTGAAAAACGCCTTTGCTAATATATTCATCAATTGCAACTTCTAGCAAATATGGTTTTGCAATTTCTCCAATTCCAATCATTAAGGATAAAATAGATGTGATGATAATCGTCTTTTTATGCGGTTTTGCGAGTTCTAATACTCTTGCAATCGTTTTATTTTTCATTGGTAACCTCCTAATCTATAATCGCTTCTTCTTTTGAAGATTGTTGGAAATATAATTTGCTGTATAATCCTTTTCGATTGATTAACGTCTCATGATTTCCAGCTTCTATCATATTTCCTTCATCTAAAACAATAATTTTATCAGCGTCTTTCACATCTGAAATTCGATTTGAGATGATGATACATGTTTTGCCTTTTGTCATTTCTTTGATATTTTTTAGCAAGGCTTCTTCTGTTCGATTATCCAAAGCGCAAAAGGTATCGTCAAAAATCACAATATTACTTTTTTGTAGGAAAGCTCTTGAAACAACGACTCTCTGTTTTTGTCCTCCAGACAAATTTACGCCATTCGAACCGCCTATTTGCGTATAAATGCCTTTTTCCATTTCGTCAATTTCATCGAAAATAACGGCATTTTTCATGCTTTCAATGATTTCATCATCGCCATAGTCATCTCGAAATAAACTAATATTATCTTTTAAGGTACTCGAAAATAGAAACGCGTCTTGGGTGATATAGCAGACACTTTTTCGCAAAATGCCAAGCGGAATTTCGTTGATATCTTTTCCGCCAATGGTGATTTTTCCATCTGGTACAGGATATAATTTCAGCAACAAATTCATTAGCGTCGTTTTTCCACTGCCAATGGTGCCAATCACGCCCAACGTTTCGCCTTCTTTTATTTCTAGATTAATATGATTTAAAGCAACTTCTATATTTTGCGAATAATTATAGGTCAAATCACGAATCACAATATCACCAGAAATCAAACGGTCTGATTTTAAACTTTTCGTTGAAACTTTCTCTCTTTCTAAAACAAAAACTTTTTCTAATCGATGATACGAAATTTGTGCTCTTTTGAAACGTGAAATTAAACCCGGAATCCAAGACACTGGATTCACAAATAATCCTATGTATCCATTAAATGCAATAAATTCGCCGGTTGTAATGGTTCCATCCAACACTAAATGAGAACCATAAATCAAAGAAATTCCATAGCACAATCCAAAGCAAATATTAATGCAAGTTGATAGTAATGTCGAATGCACATCAACTGCGTTATTTGCTTGCCTCAAGCATTTATTTCTTTTGATAAATTCTTTCAATTGGCTCATTTCGCCAGAATATGCTTTTGTGGTTTTAATGCTATCCGTACTTTCTTGCACAAATTCTGACATGGTAGTGTAATATTGTTGTGATTTTTTGAAACTTTTTTCTACATAGTCTTTTATTTTTACCACAAGAAACGTCGTCACAATAATGGGACACATGGTCATCAATGTTAATTTCATATTGACCCCGGACATCATACGATACGTAACAATTAGCAAAATGGCTACGACCCTTGAACCAAGTGCCACTGCTCTATACAAAAAGACTCTCATCTCGCCAATGTCTTTTGTAAAATAAGACATAAATTCGCCATTTTTGATATTTTGCAAATTGACCATTTTTATTTTCATAAATTGGTCAAATAATTTATTTTTGATATCTTTTTCAAATCCACGGGTAATAATGGTTGCTGTATATCTCCATGGAAGTCTTGCAACAAGCAATCCAAAAGAAGCTAACACCAACCAAAATACTTCACGTAAAATGAACTCTCGATTGCCTTCTAGGTCATACAATAAATCTACAATATTACCAATGATTTGTGGAGGAATTGTCAACAAATACATATTAATGGCAATAAAAGTCCACACAATGATGAACTGCACTTTATATTTCTTTAGTATACTAATCACTATTTTTTTCATTTGTCTCACCCTAACTCTTTAAATTTTCTAATTTTATTTTACAATAAAATTCTTATGATTTCAAGCCGTTTTTGAAAAACGCAAAAAATCCTATCATTAAATTTTTAATTGTACTAATATAAATATTCTTTACCTCCATATCTCATATGTACAATAAATACTTTTTCATTTTCATAATCAATTGTATATAATACAACATATTTTTTTACTACTATTCTGCGATAATCTCTCTTTAATTTATCTGCTTTTCCAGTCTTCATATAACTTTCTGGAAAACTTGCTAATCCTAAAATTCGCTCATTGACCTCATTGATTATTTTTTTAGCACTTTCACTTTCTTTTAATTTATTAGCTATATAATCATATATTTCAATCATTTCTTCAATACATTGTTCTGTAAATTCCACTTCAAATGCTCTACCTTCAAAATCCATATTTTGTCTTAAACTCCTTCATAACTTCTGTCGCTTTTCTAGTTCTATTTTTTTCAATATCCTCTTCTGATTTCAACAAATGCTCCATCACTTTTTTATCCAACATATTTTTTCTACACTTTTTAATATCTACTATCTGACGCATGCTAAAACACCTCTCTTTTTTACTTTATTTTAGTATAACATAAATTTCACATTTTTAAAATAAATTTTATTATTTTTGCAAAAATAATTTTCCTTCTACCACAATGTATTCTTCACATGCCTAACTGAAAATTTTCCATTTTTCAAATATACTTCAATTACATCAAAACGGATATACTGATTTTCCAATTTATTTTTATGCAAATAAAATTCCGTCGCCTTTTTGATATGCTTTCGTTTCACTTGCGTCACTGCCTCGCGAGCCTCTCCATATTTTTTGGAACATCGTGTCTTCACTTCCACAAACACTAATTCATTTAATTCTGTAGCAATGATATCAATTTCTCCTGCCTTGCATTTAAAATTTCTAGCAACAATGCTATATCCTTGACTTTCCAAATATTTGCAAGCCACCTCCTCGCCACTTTTTCCCAATTCCACAGTCGTCATAATTTCTCCCTCCTAACGCTATATCCTACACCAATTTCTTGGCTCACCAATCCTTCCAATTCCATATTCATCAACAAATTCAAAGTTTGGCGCAAATTTTTCTCCTTTGTTTTTTGCATAATTTCTTCCACTGACAATGTTTGGTTTTGCAAAATTTGTAAAATCTCTTGATATTCCTCTTTCACATCCAAAAACGAAAGTTGTTTTGGCTCAAGCGTTTTCCCCATTTTATGCCTAAATTGTGGGAAATTTTGCAAAACATCTTCCACACATGTCACCAATTTCGCTCCATCTTGAATCAGCTTGTTAACACCTACACCATAGGAATTATCTAGTCTTCCCGGAAGCGCCATTACCACTTTTCCTTGACGATACGCTAATCTCGCTGTCACACTTGTTCCACTTCTGTATGCCGCCTCAATCACCAAAACGCCTTCGGACAATCCACTTACAATTCGATTTCGTTCCAAAAAACGTTCACTTTTTGCCATGACATCCGGCGGATATTCTGTCACAATCAAACCTTTTCGCTCTGCAATTTGCTGAAACAATCCCGCATTTTCCTCTGGAAAAATATGCTCAAATCCACCCGCCAAAACAGCAATCGTTTCTCCACCATATTCCAGCGCCGTTTTATGCGCCACTGCATCTGTTCCAATTGCCATTCCACTTACAATGGGAATATCTTTTTCTACGATTTTTCTGGCAAAATTTTGGCAATTTTTCACGCCATATTTCGTAATATTACGTGTTCCCACAATTGCTAAACTTGGTTTATCCAACAATTCCACATTTCCAATGGCATACAATTTCAGTGGCGGATTTTTTATCTTGCGCAATTTTTCCGGATATTGCGCGTCACTATAATGAATTTCTCGCATCTCTCTCATATTCGATCCAAACTCCTATATTGAATTGCCTCCATCAAATGCATTTTCTGAATGCTTTCACTTTTATCCAAATCCGCAATTGTGCGCGCCACTTTCAAAATTTTAGAATACGCTCTTGCACTCAAATTTAGTTTCTCAAACGACTGGCTTAGCAATTCTTTACTTTCTTTATCCAACTTGCAATACACTTCCATCAATTTTGGCGTCAATTCCACATTGGAAAAAATGCCTGCCTCTTGGTAGCGTTTTACTTGAATTTCTCTTGCCTCATTTACCCTTTGCCTGATTTGCTCAGAAGTTTCTCCACATTTTGCTTCTAACTTTTGATAATCTACACTTGGCACTTGAATGTGAATATCAAATCTGTCTAGCAATGGTCCACTCAATTT
The DNA here is from genome assembly GCA_947649935.1 of uncultured Clostridia bacterium. GTDB lineage: Bacteria > Bacillota > Clostridia > TANB77 > CAG-508 > Scatovivens. The sequence continues at coordinate 6,061 of CANSTR010000022.1, read as the reverse complement.
CGCACGATAATTTTGAATCTGCTTTTTCGAACAGGTACAAGCCTTTTCCTTGCTTCCCAAATAGCCACATGGACAGGGATTCATACTTGCAATCAGCATAAAATTGCATGGATACGTAAGACTTGCACCAACTCGGCTAATGGTAACCACTCGGTCTTCCAATGGTCCTCGCAAAACCTCTAATGTATTTCGATTAAACTCCAACAATTCATCCAAAAATAATACACCAAAATGTGCCAAACTAATCTCACCAGGTTTTGGAATTTTGCCACCGCCAATCAAACCATTTGCCGAAATCGTATGGTGCGGACTTCGAAAGGGTCTTTGTGTTACTAAATTGCTATCTTCCAATTTGCCAGCAATACTATGTATCTTCGTAATTTCGAGCGATTCTTCAAATGTCAAATCTGGCAAAATCGTAGGAATTCTTTTTGCCATCATCGTTTTTCCCGAGCCTGGCGAACCAATCATAAAACAATTGTGTCCGACCCGCAGCCGCTATTTCCAGCGCCCTTTTAATCGCCTCCTGCCCTTTCACTTCACAAAAATCCAACTGCGTATTTTTGTTATTTTTCAACACTTCGTCCAAATCAACTGTTTCCCTTTTGATTTCCAATTCCTCATTCAAATATTGAATAACTTCTTGCAAATTGGAAACGCCAATCACCTCAAGCTCGCTCACAATCGCTGCTTCTTTCGCATTTTGTTTTGGCACAATCACTTTTTTAATCCCATATTTCAATGCCTCAATACAAATTGGTAACACACCATTGATTTGATTGACTTTCCCGTCCAACGACAATTCTCCAATGATGACAATATCATCCAAATTCCTTTCGGCAATTACATCCATGGAACGTAAAACACCAACCGCAATTGCTAAATCTAACATCGAGCCTTCTTTTTTCAAATTGGCTGGCGATAAATTAATAATATATTTTCTGCTAAGCACTTCATAGCCACAATTTTTTATTGCTGTTCTCACTCTTTCTTTGGATTCGCGAATCGAGGCATCTGGCAAGCCGAACGATTTCCCAAGAAGGCATCCCAGCTGAAATGTCTACCTCAACATTCATCAAAACTCCATCTAAGCCTTGAAGTGACATACTTTTTACAATTGATAACAAATTAAAATCTCCTCTCTTTATCCAATTTATAAGCTCATTTTTGATTTTTTTATTTTGAAACAAAATAAGAAAAAATTTAATTAAGATTAAATTATTAAAATAATAACACATTAAATTACATTTGTCAACCACTATTTTCATAAAAATCTTGAAAATTTCAAATTTCTGTTATATAATAGAAAAAAATAAGAATGAGGTCAAAAAATTATGTACGAATTTTATGAAGAACCTCGACATCTGAATTTTAAAAAAGTTGTCATTATTTCTGTTGTTTTAATCGCCATTTTATTACTTGTAATTTTACTGATTGCCAAAAAAATAGCAACATCTGAAAAAACGCTAGAGCCACAAACACAGACAACTCAAAATACGACCACAACTTTTTCAAGTAATGATAACACGGTTCGTGTCGAGCTTTCGAATCATCTTAATTTAACAAAATATGAATCGAATTATTTGCTAGAATTGCGTTCTGAAAATAATTTGGGAATTTTTATCTCCAAAAAAGATGCGATTTCTAACAGAGAATTGTCCGACATTGTGAATGCTGATAAAATAGCTTTTTTGCAGAATTTTGAGAAATCCTCTAACATTTCTGATATTAAAGAATTATCGGTTAATAACAATTTGGCTTATACCTACAGTTTTCATTATTTAGATACCAAACTCAACAAAGCTTTTTATTTGCAAATTGCATGGCTTCAAATTGACAACCAATATTATGTATTTGACATTGAATTTCCACTGGATGATTTAAGTTTTTACACAAATTTAGTAACTTCTGTGTTGGCATCATTTTCGATCAAATAAAACAAATTTCGACAAGGAACTTTTTGGAAAATATTGTATATTATTACTAAGGAGAATTTGATATGGATGATAATTTTGATGCACAAAAGTTTAAACAGTATTTTCATTACGGTTTAAACTATGATAAAAATGATATACTAGATGCAATTATACTAAACTGCTCAAAAGATAAAGATTTTCAATTTCCAAAAGAAAGAATCCATCGATTAGAATATCAAATGGATGCCGTCAAAAGTCTGTATTTGCAATTTAAAAGATTTATTGATTTGACTTCTAATCAACAGCAACAATGGTATCAAAAACTTACGAAAAAGGATGTCGAAGATGAGGTTATGCAAAGAATTAGCAAATTAAAATCTGCTGGTTTTCTGGATTATGTAACTTATGTTCCTATGGATGGACTTTATACTTCCGGCAGAGGTGACAAAGGCATGCAGAAATTTAGTAATCTAGAAAGTTGGATCCGAGAAGATATGCTTCCTGTGCTAAAATATTTGCATAAGCTAGAAATCGCAAATCCCTATCAATATTGCTCTTTATTCATGGATACCAAATATGCTAGAATTATGAATTGTGAAGGTGGTTATGGCTCTGATAAAACAAAAGTGCTTTATCAAAAATTTATGGATATGGTAAAACCAGCAAAAGATGATGTGTACCAATTTTTTCCCAAAAAACCAACCAAACAACAAGAAGATTATATGCAAGAAAATTGCGCTGATTATTGGACTGTTACTGATTTAAAACAACAATCAAAATCGGATAAATACATCCAAAAAGTTCAACATTGTTTTGAAACAATTCAAGAACTTGAAGATCGAGAAATTGATTGAAAGGCAGGTTCAAAACCTGCCTCTTTTTAATCTTCATACAACTCTTTCAAAATTTCAATCTCTTTTGCATAACCTTCCAACTCATTTGGTGTTTCTAAGAAAAACGGCAAATCTCGTAATTTGGGATGATTGATGATTTTTTCAAAAGTCTGCGTTCCCAACGTTCCTTCGCCAATTTTTTGATGCCTATCTTTATGTGCTCCCATCGGATTCATGCTGTCATTCAAATGAATCGCTTTTAGCCTTTCTAAACCAATCACATCGTCAAACTCCTGCAACACGCCATCTAAATTATTGACGATATCATAACCCGCATCCGAAACATGGCATGTATCAAAACATACTCCCAACTTTTCTTGGCATTTTACGCCATCGATAATTTGCTTAATTTCGTCAAATTTACTGCCAATTTCGCTTCCTTTTCCAGCCATCGTTTCTAGCAACACTGTTGTGCTTTGTTCCGTTTTCAGAACAATATTAAGTGTATCGATAATATACTGAATCCCAACTTCGACTCCTTGTCCAACATGACTTCCTGGATGAAAATTATACAAATTATTTGGCGTATATTCCATTCTTGCTAAGTCATCTTTCATAGTATTAATCGCAAATTTGCGAATGTCTGGCTTGTCTGAACAGCAATTTAACGTATATGGCGCATGCGCTAAAATGACGTCAATTCCATATTCTTTGGAAACCTTGTGAAATTCAGCCACATCGCTTTCATCAATCGCTTTGGCAGCTCCGCCTCTTGGATTTCTTGTGAAAAATTGAAACGTATTAGCTCCAATGGAATGCGCTGTTTCCGCCATATTTTTATATCCTTTTCCACTTGACAAATGGCATCCTATTTTAAACATCAAAATTCACCTCATCAAATTCATCATCTATATAACTGGTTGTTGTTTCAAGCATCGCAGAATTGACTGCATCTGCGCCATATAAATCAATGACGGTTTGCAAGTCATTCGAAAACTCTTTTAGCATAACCATTTTGATACTCACTTCTCTTGCCTGATAATATTCATCAATAATCGCTTTTAAGCGAATGATAAACCCTAATTCTGGCTTCATCAATTCTTGATTTTTGCTGGCACGCGTCACCAACATTTCCTTGATTAACACAATATCTTCGTTGCTCGCGCACATAATTCTTTGGAACATTTTATACGGGTCATAGTAATTCAAAATGGCTTTTTCCATGCATTCTGTGTCAAAACGATCATAAAATAATTCCATACGCATTGGAATGCATTTGAAGATTTCGTCCGCTTTTTCTTCATACATTTTCTGTTCTAATCGGCGATTTAATTTGTGGAAATATTGCAAAATTTCGTCCATATCATCTCCCACATCGATTCCAATTCTGGTCAATTCTTCATCAATATTGTCGCAATATTCCGAGCTTTCGGCTGCTTTATCCATACCGTTCATAAAAATTTCCTTGATGGTTGGCATATCATAATGAATCAAGCCACGTCTGCTGAAATAGCTAAAATACGCAAACAGCTTGACCACTTCAATTAACTTCAAATTTCCTGCTTTGATGTCATTCAAAACCTCTTCAATCACGCCAGGAAATTGGTCATCCGAAATTTTCCAATATTCCTCTGTTAGCAATCTTTTATAACCTGGCAATTTTTCGGTATCAATGGTTTTGATGATATTTTCCATGTCATCTTTGAAAAGGCGCATGTCAAAAATTCTCGTTCTGACGTACACTTCAATAAATTTGAAAAATCTGTAATCCGATTTAAAATTGAAGTAATAATTGTTATCGAATTCTTTGATATAATATTGCCTATTATCCATCAAAACTCTAGAAGAAACCAAAATCGCCTTATATTCCTCATTGCTGGTGATGTTAATAAATTTGTCTTTCGTGATTTTACCAGATTTAATTTCGAACGAAACGGCAATCGTAAAAATCAACATCGTTTGCAAAACGCGCAAATTCGTGTTGGGATACGCTTTGTTGACATGGTCGAAAACCTTCTGAAAATCGTTTAGCGCATGTTTCAAAATTCTCAAGTTTCGCGTGCCAGATTTCATAAAAGTATTTGTAATCAAATTTGTATGCTGGCGCAAAAAGGTGATTAAATCTTTGTTATTTTCGTAGCGCATCAAAATTCCGTTGATAATGTAATTGAATTTTGGCGCATATTCAAACGTTTCACCAATCAGCTTTTCCTTGATTCTTTCGTAATCGTTTGCCTTGTCGAAAACGTACTCGATTTTGTCTGCAATCTTTTCAACCATTGGCTTGTCCGTTTGCAACAAATTTCCTTCTTTATCCAAAAGATAGGTTGCAATAAAGGTTTTCATTTCTAAATTCGAACTTTTCAGCTTTGTGGAAAGCTCTTTTTCATTACAAATAATGATAGTTTTGATGTGGTCGTGCTCGACAAAATTGTTGATATACCCCAAAATATCAATAACATCTACATTGGCTCTTTCCAAATCATCAAAACACAAAATTTTGTTATTCGTGGCGAAAAATTCGCCATAATCGATTTTTTCACCATTTTTGGTGACACCAAAAAAGTTCGCCATATCCAAACCTGTTTTAGCGTATTCTGGAATGGTCGTCTGCCCATGAGTATCCATGTATTTTTTCAAATTTTTGTCCATCAATTGCGTTGTTTCAATGAAAATTTTCTTGCTGATGTCTTCCAAATTCGAAATTCCATAAAGCGACATATAAATGGTCGTATATTTGCGACCATTTAACTGCAAAGATTCAATTTTATTGCGAATTTTATTGTTCCAAAAATGGGTTTTTCCACTTCCCCATTCACCATTTATCATAATGGCATAATCCGTGTAATCTGCTCTTACGTAATCCAAAATACTTTCTATTAATTCTTCCATTGGTTCTCCTTTTTATTTATCTGTTTGTGTTTCTGTTTTTATTATATGTATTTTATAATATTTTTTGTATTTTTTCAAGAATAAAATAAAAAAATATTGACATGATGCATTCTAAGTAAGATATCTTTTTTAAGTTTTTCTATATTAAAGAGCCATTCTGTACCCACAAAAAGATACAAAATAGCTCTTTTTCCGTCGCTGGATATTTGACAGGTGTGCCCTTTCCTGTATTTCTTTTGACCTGTTTTCGCAGGTGCGTAGAAGCACAATCTCTACTCCAAATATCTCTTCTCTATTATAATATATTATACCACATTTATTCTTTTTTGTAAAGCATTTTATTTTTATTTCGTAACTTGTTTAAGTTTTGTCCATTCAAAAAATAATAGCAACAAAAAATCAATATATAATTTATGCAAC